>CALRHL010000018.1 GCA_943359455.1 Candidatus Uhrbacteria bacterium RIFOXYB12_FULL_58_10 | reverse complement strand
GGTGACGGGAAAACGGAAGGAAAGATCGGTTGTGGCGGCGGCGTCGAGAGAGGCTAAGAAGCTTGGGGTGAAAACGGCGATGTCGACGTGGGAGGCGAAGAAAATTTTGCCGTCGATTATTTTGGTTGCTGGTGATCCGGAAAAGTATGGGGATATCACAAGACGGTTTAATGCTATTTTTCGCGATTATACCGATCTCGTTGAACAGTTTAGTGTAGATGAAAGTTTTTTGGATGTGACGGATACAGCAAAAGATTATCTTGGAGCGACAGCGATTGCCCTCACGATCCGCGACCGTCTCCGTCGCGAATGCGGTGAGCTGATTACTGCGTCGATTGGGATTGCTCCAAATAAACTGATGGCAAAATTGTCGTCTGAACGCGTAAAGCCAAATGGAATTACGGTGACGCAACCGCATCAACTCATTTCCCTTCTCGACTCGGTTGAGCTTCAGGATATTTGTGGAATAGGTTCACGCATTGCGGATCGACTTGATCGCATGGGAATTCGAACCGTGAAACAATTACGTGAACACCGACTGGACGAGCTCGTTCGCGAATTCAAGAGCTATGGTTACTGGCTGCACGAAGCTGCGCACGGTCGAGGAGACGATGAAGTGAATCCGAACGCGGAGGATCCAAAGTCGATCGGGCATTCGTATACACTTCCGACAAATACGTCTGATCCCATCGTGATTCAACACTACTTGCTCGCGTTGTGTGACAAGGTTGGATGGAGATTACGACGAGATGGATTTGCTGCAAGATGCGTGACGGTCTACGTCCGCTATGGTGATTTTTCTGGAGATGGGAAGCAGAGACGATTTCAGGAAGCTGTGAATGATGGGCTCGCGTTGTTTGAGATTGGGTGGGAGCTTCTATCAAACCTACAACAGACTCATAGGGCCCCGCTCCAGGACACCCCATCGTCCTCACTCGGTCTCGACTCCGCGAGCCTCTCGCTCCGGTCGATGGGGGCCCCGTCCTTTCGCCCCCATGAGCAGAATGTCTGCTGGTTACCTGTCCGTCTTGTTGGCATCAATACGAGCCAGCTTGTCCCAGACCACCGATCGATTCCTCTGTTCAAAAAAGACCAGAAAATGGTCTCGGCTTTATCTGCGCTCGATAAATTACAGACACGTTATGGCGATACGGTCTGGACCCGCGCTTCCCTGCTTAAAACGGATGTGTTAGCAAGAACGAGTGGGTTTCGATATGATCATGAGCTATGAGATAAGCAAAAGGTAAAAGGTAAAAGGTAAAAAGGAAGGAATTCCTACCCTTTTACCTTTTACTTTTTACTTTCCTTCTACTCATACTCCCCTTCAAGCACATGTCCGGATGGATCTGGGTTCTCGTCCTTTGCTTCGAGAGTCACGATCACGCGTGTATACGCATCATATTTTTTTTCAACTCCAATCCACTCAAGAACCCATTCACCTTCGTCATTTGTGACAACGTCACCCACAGATATGTAGTCGTACGGAACTTGGCGAATGATCCATGTTTCATAAAAAAACTTTTCACGATCGATTTCTGGAAAGGTGGCTTTGAGTTTCAAGTAAAACTGTCCGTCGTCGGTTTCGCGAGTGATGGTTGCGGATGAGGAGCCGCCTGTGACGTCGTGAAGTTTCGCTTCAGAAGCGGTGCGTGTGGAGGCAGCGATGATCGCGGAAGAGACAGGTGAGGCTGTCAAGACGTTTGTGATGGAATCTGGGGTGGTTGCCATGGGAACTTCCTTGACACGAAAACGAAACCACCAGATGCCATAGACAAATAATCCGATTAATACCAAGACAATCACGCTTGTGGTTGCGATTGTGCCGAATGACGAGCCACGTCGGCGGCCGTGAAAAGAGGAGCGGTACTGCATATCAACTAACAGACCTAATAGCATCTGCAACAATGCGGGCGGAGTTGCCTTCGAGGACGGATGGGAGGATGTGGTCAGCAGTTGGTTCAGAAACAGACGCGGCAAGAGCTCGGGCAGCGGCGAGACGCATCGTGTTTGTAAATTGTACGGCGTTTGATTCGAGGACTCCGAGAAACATGCCTGGGTAGGCAAGAACGTTGTTTACTTGGTTTGGGAAATCACTGCGACCGGTCGCGATCACGGCGGCACCTGCGGCTTTTGCGAGATCGGGATGAATTTCAGGAATTGGATTTGCCATAGAAAAAACAATCGCGCCTGTATTCATGGATCGAACCATTTCCTCGCTCACAATCTCTGGTGCACTCACGCCGATAAATACATCTGAGCCGAGCATAGCGTCTGTGAGTGAACCGTGTCGCCCAGACGTATTGATGCGCTCTGCAAGTTCAGATTTTCTCGTGTTCATTCCATCACGACCTACGGTAATAATCCCTTGTGAATCGCACATTGTGATATGCGTTGCGCCCGCGTCGAGCAGTAATCGAGCGGTCGCCATTCCAGCCGCACCTGCACCAGAAATGACAATCGAGACGGTCTCGATCGACTTCCCGACGACTTTAAGCGCGTTCAATAATCCCGCAAGCACAACAACCGCTGTCCCGTGCTGATCATCGTGCATCACGGGAATATCGAGTTCCGCCGCCAATCGCTCCTCGATTTCAAAACACTTCGGTGCAGCAATATCTTCCAAATGAATCGCTCCAAAACCCGGCGCGATATTTTTTATCGTCTCGATTATTTTTTCTGTATCCTGTGTTGCCAGACAAATGGGAAACGCATCCAGTCCCGCAAATTTTTTGAAAAGGATCGCTTTCCCTTCCATCACCGGCATCGCCGCTTCTGGTCCGATGTTCCCAAGACCAAGCACCGCAGAACCG
This sequence comes from Candidatus Uhrbacteria bacterium RIFOXYB12_FULL_58_10, assembly GCA_943359455.1. GTDB lineage: Bacteria > Patescibacteriota > Patescibacteriia > UBA9934 > GWF2-40-263 > YC12-FULL-57-11. The sequence goes on along the minus strand of CALRHL010000018.1, from coordinate 17,261 downwards.
TCTGTCACGACCGCAATAAACCGGCCTTTAATCGTCAATGTACGCGCCAACGACTTATCCGCCGCAATCGCCTCACACGGCGCCGCCACCCCAGGCGTGTACGCAACAGCCAAATCATCCCGTGTCTCAAGCGGTACCGTTGGAGTGATCTCCAGCTTCCCCCGCTTCTCGCGGTGAAGATCCATTGATCGTTGTCCGTAATCCATAGGTGTATTACAGCTCATCTACATTTCTCAAAAATGAGACTGTCATGGGCTTTACTGGTTTACGTTCGCCGAGCGCATCGAGCACGATTGTGGGTTCGTCATCGTGAGAACGTGAGCGTGTAGCGTTTAGCATGTAGGGAGTAGAAGATGGGCGGAGGCGGACCTGTTCGACGAGATCGTCTGGGAGTTCTTGTAGAAACTGGGAGGGCTGAGTAAACATAAGCGTATCATCTCCGGTCGAGATCGGGTAGGTGAGAAAAAGATGGCGTCTCGCGCGAGTGGTAGCGACGTAGAAGAGACGACGTTCTTCTTCGAGACCTCCCTCTTCATCGAGAGCGCGTTGGTGTGGAAATTTTCCGTCGAGAAGTCCCATGACAAATACGGCGTCCCACTCGAGGCCTTTGGCTTGATGGATGGTGGTGAGTACGAGACGGTCAGGGGCGTCACTAAGAGTCGGTCGTTCGCGACCGGCTCTTAGTGACGCTTGTGCAGTATGGTCTTCTGTAAGCGTTACTTCCTCAAGAAACTTTGTGACATCGTCGTACGGTTCCGCAAACAACGCGAACTGTTCGAGATCATCGAGACGTTCCATGAAATCTGGATATTCTGCTTCAAGATAGTCGCAGTAGCCATTGCTGATAACGGAGCGGATCATGTTGGTGGGACGTTTTCCTACGAGCATCTTTCGCGCAACCGCGAGCACAGCTTCAAAAGCCTGGCCTGATTTTCCTGGAAAGATAGGTCCGAAGGAAGACGATGGGTCGAATAGGACAGTTGGGTCGTATGTTTGGAGTTTAGCTACGATTTTTGTTGCTGAAACCACACCGATTCCTGGTTGCATGCCAAGGACACGGGACCAGGCGAGTTCGTCTTTTGGATTTGCGACGATACGCAAATGTGCGACGACATCTTTTATATGCGCTCGCTGAAAAAATTTCATGCCGCCACGAAAGTCGTACGGGATGTCACGTTTTGCAAGTTCGAATTCGAGTGCTTGGGCCTGGAACGATCCACGAAACAGCACCGCGATATTTCGTAGGGCCATTCCATCATCACGCAGCGACAAAATTTGCTCGGCAATATACTGCGCCTCTTGAAACTGATTCGCGGCTGGAACGAGATTTGGTTTTTCACAGGAAGCACAGACAGCACGCAAATCTTTTTTAAACTGATCTTTATTTTGTTTAATCACCGCATTTGCTAAAGACAAAATTTCTGGACTTGAACGATAGTTCGTCACGAGCTTAAAGGTCTTCGCTTCCGGATACGCATCAGGAAACTGCAAAATATTTCGAATCTGTGCGGCACGAAATGAATAGATCGACTGTGCATCATCTCCGACCACAAGAACGTTTTTGTGAACCGATGCAAGCTGACGAACAATATCGGCTTGGACCGTATTGGTATCTTGATACTCATCGACCAAAATATACTGAAACTGCGACGCAAGACGATCACGCACAACGGGATTCGTATACAATAATTTTCTAAGCAACAAGAGGAGATCATCAAAATCTACAATATCCGCCGTTGCTTTGCGTGTCTCATACAGTTCGGCAATACGTTCGATTGTTGGAATCAAGTCCCAAAAACTGTCATGCTTCTTCTGCACAGAATCACGAATGGAAAGACTTGCATTCATCGAATACGAAATAATGTTATGCAAATTCGCTGGTGACGGAAACCGCCGCGCTGTCGTGTCCACCGATAGTTCCTTCACGCACGATTTGATGAGGGCACGCGCGTCTTCTTCATCCATGATTGTAAAATTCGATGTGTGTCCAACTGCGGGAGCGTAGATGCGAAGGAGTCGATTTGCGATCGAGTGAAAGGTGCCACCATACATCCCTTGCGGATAGGTGCAAAGCAATCCCTCAACTCGTCCAAGCATTTCGCGGGACGCTTTGTTTGTGAACGTAAGCAACAGAATATTCTGGGGCGAAATCCCATTCTCGATGAGATACGCAACACGATACGTAATCGTCCGCGTCTTCCCAGAGCCAGCCCCCGCGAGCACCAAACAAGGTCCATCCCCGTTCAACACCACATCGAGTTGTTCCTCGTTGAGCTCCTTACGATAATCGATTTTGCATCGACTTGGATCGAAGCGGTTTTGGAGGACGAATTCTTTCATAGCTTGCACAGATTACCATGTCTGAACAAAAAAAGAACGGCCCAGAGGACCGTTGAGTGGACTAGAGTGGCTGAGCGGCAGCTTTGGATTCTGCGTACACGATCTTGGCGTTGTAACCATCTGGACCAATGGCTCCCGCGCGAACGGCGGTTAGAAACGGGATCACTTTTGTTTCGATCACAGGATTTTTGAAATCATGATCGAGCGGTCTACCGTTCTCAAACAGCATACGGATGACTTCGTCGAGATCACGGACGAGATTCCAGACGTCTGCTGCGGTCGGCCCAATTTTTGCTTTGTGCACTCGCGAAGCCGTTGTACAGATTTCCTCGATCTTCTTGCGTGCGTCCATCATGAGAAACGCGCGACGACAACGATCGAGAATCGGATCAACCCATGGAATCTTGAACTGACGCAAGTGTGTCGCGGCCAGGTCGAGATCATCCGCAATGCGCGGGAATCCACGACGACTGTATGGCGCGATCGAAACACTTCGAAGCGTCCCTGCTGTCTTTTCGAGCCGGAGCGCCATCGCCTCTGCACGATCGGTATCAAGCGTACGCCCATCTTTCCACCAACGCATCGCTTGATTCACCTCGAGCTCGAGATCGTGTTTCACTCCCCATGCAAGATCAGCAATCGATGTGAGATCCCACGCGCGCGTTGCGATGCGAGGCGAGATGCGTCGCGTCGTTGCCTTGCGTTTGTCGAGACGTTGGTTTGCAGACCAGAGAATCGCGCCACGTGACGGACCATTGATCCGCTTCTTCGCATCCCGAGGACTCGTTGCCTTGACAGCCTTCTCCTTCGCCTTGACCTTGTCGTCATCGCGCACGCTTCGAAGATGGTTTGCCACCCCACCAATCCGTGCGGAGTACGCATCCAGATCCTCTGAAGACGTTTCCTTGGTCATGTACCACGTCTGCCTCAACCCCCAATCGAATGACCCTTGCATCACAGAAATCGTCTCACCTTCGCGAGCAATCCCATCGGATACATGCTTCGCTTGTGAACGCAGAGCGTCGTAGATCCCACCGTTGAAGATCATGTAGAACTCATGTCCATCTGCATCAAGCTCGGTGTTGCGGACAAGGACGGCACCTTTGAGAATGTGAAACGTCTCTTTTCCATTCTTCAAGTTGTGATAAGGCTCACATACGATGTGGAGCACATGCTCACGGATAACTTTCACTTGCAGGTTGATGAAATTTCCCCCTTTCACAAGCAACGTACGCCAGACGCGTTCAGATGCCTTTTTCACCATCGTCGATCGACTCCCTGTAACTGGATTCACTAGTCACCTCTTGAAAGACTTGTTTTGAGACCGTCAGAAAGGTACACTGTTTTCACTATGATGTCAACCAATGAAATACCGGCTCAACCAAACTATCGAAAAAATGCTGCGGTGATTGTCACCGACGGGGCGGGACGTGTGCTGTTGTGTGAACGAGCAGATTTGGCCGGTGCGGTCCAAACAGTACAAGGCGGGATCGATGCAAGCGAAACACCAGAACAAGCCGCACAACGAGAACTCAACGAGGAAATCGGTCTCACACATTCGCAATACACAATCATCAAGCATCTCGATGAGCCAATGCGTTATACCTGGCCTGAGGAAGTGCGTCAGTGGTTTATCGATCGCGCAGAACTAGACAAGTACGATGGCCAAGAGCAATATTTCTTTCTCGCACAGGTCGCGCCTGATGTTCCATTCAATCTCACCTCTCATGCCCAAGAATTTTCACGCGTCTGGTGGGGCACACCAGAAGAAATGGTAGAACGATCCTGGGAGTATAAGCGCGATATTTTGAAGTCAGCACTGATGCAGTTTGGACTTCTTTAAACATAAAAACAGGATACGGATTAAACCGTATCCTGTTTTTTAACACTGACGTTTCGCGTAATTAAAGATTTGTGTGATTTTTTTAATCAGGTCATCCATGCTGCCTGCACCATCTGGATTCGTTCCCGCAAGAACTTCTTCACGATCGTTCATTCCATCTGCATCGGAATCAACCTTTGATTCGTCGGTCATGTAAAAATTTTCTTCCCATCCATTCGCAAGACCGTCTCCATCGCTATCTACAATGGTCGTTCCATCAATCGGATTATATCCATTTTTTAATTCATCATAATCTGAAAATCCGTCACCGTCTGTATCGACGAGTGTAGAATCGGTTCCGTAATAGAGTTGTTCGAAATCATTCAACAGCCCATCGCCATCCTCATCACGATTCCCGACACAATATTTTTCACGATCGTCCTCAACTTCTTTCATCTCATCTATTGTTGTTTTCACATCAGCAATAATCTCTGTAACGGTCGATGATTCAACGGCAGCCTGTTCAACAGCTGGAACTTGCTCAATGACATCCTCTTGTTTGACGAGAGATACTTGAGTTGTAGTAGAACGCTGATTTTTTTGCATGGCGTCTGTAATCCCAGCAACAAGTGATACAAGCAAGACACCCAAAATCACCCAAGCAATAATCATCTGACGTTTTTGAAACTGAACAACGGTTCCTTTTGAGCGCTCCCAAACCATTTGACGGCCATCGATCGCGAGTTTGAGCCAAACGTAAACATTCCAAATTGGGACAAATGAACCAAGAAACCACAACCATAATTTATTCCCAAGTGCCCAAACAATGGGACAGAAAAATGCACCCCAGGACCACTTGGTTACAAGCTCTATTTCTTGATCGGAGAGTCCTTGATATTTTGGATTATTTTTAAAACCTGCAATCCAGTTGAGTTCTTTTCTAGAAAGAAAATAGATTCCAAGTGGGATGGAGATGAAAAAACCTAGAATGCTCAAAACTCCCAATCCACCAAGGAAGATGTTCATCATCGATCCAATCGTGCTGACACTTGTTCCTTCTGTAGTAATCTGCGAAATAACAAATGACGACATCGCATACCCTGCAATTACTGTGACAAGCAAAACAAACGGCAGAGTAATGAGAACGATTCCAATGGTTTTTTTGCGTAGTATCATAGAACGCATAGAATACCAGAAAAATGAGGAAATGTCAATAGATTAAAGGGTTTTTAACAAAAAAACCCTTTAAAATGTGATAAAAAAGTGACCGTCACGAAGTGACGGTCAAGTTGGTTGTCCGAGACGGAGACAGTCAGCCAGACGCCAGTTGAGCGTGTGGCCGTGTTTGTACGGAACGATCTCGTTTCCATCGCCGAGATCGATGACATCTGGAACAACCCATGGTTCGCGGTGCAACGTCACTTCACCTTTGTTCTGTCGCACACCGTGCCAGCGAGCTCCGCGTTCTGAGAGAAACGCTTCGAGTTTTTCGAGTTGACGATATCGTTCGAACAGTTCGACGAGGACAGAGAGCTCAACAGGGGCAGTGAACACTCCGGACGCGGGTGATGGATGTTCACGCTCCTTTGTCGGCCGCAAATGCGGCGCGTTGTCGGAGCCGTAGAAAAACCGCGGATGAGTGAATGCAGCGAAACGCACCGCTTCGACATCCTTCATTTGTTTTGGATATGGCATGCATTGCAAGTGCACATCATGCTGTGCATCTGCTTCCACGACTTCCATGTGATGCGGCGTCACCGTCGCGGAAACGTACGAATCTGCGTTCATGACAAACTGCACCATGTCCGCATCCGAGATGTGCTCGACGCAAATGGGGAGATTCGGAAATTCTTCGCGGATGTCCGACAGAATCGGAATGAACAGTTGCTCACGATCTTGTACCGAAATCGACGGATCAACTACTTCTGCATGAAACAGCGCGGGCTTACGCTGTGACCTTGCCACACGCAGACAGTCTCGGAACAATTTTGCCTTGTAGTCAACAATCCCATGCGATGAATGCGTCGTCACATTCGCTGGCATAATCTTTAATCCATACGCCCCTGCGTTGAACGCTGAGGTGACCATCTCCGGCGTTGTGTCTGGCGTCATCATGAGCACCATGAGTGGTTCGAAATTTGGAAACCCTGCTTCTGTCGCTGCTTCCTCGATGTCACGTCGGTACTGAACTATTTGCTCGGCTGTCGTGATCGGCGGAACGGTATTTCCCATCGCATTTGCTCGTGCAAACTGGGAAGCGATGTAGGCAACGGTTGGCCGAAACCGAGGATCGTCCTTTTGACGAAAGTGGTTATGCCAGTTATCAGGAGCAAGCATTTCAATGCGGTATGCTTCACCGTATTCTGCGAAGATTTTCATGGAGCACCCCTTGAAAAGAGACGGTTTGTGTCGTTGATGAGTGATTGCACAGACCAAGGCGCGAGGATCGCGGCTGAGGCGATGAAGACAGAGTCGGCGCCGGCGGCTTTGAGACGACGAGCGTGTTCGAGAGTTCGAACGCCGCCACCGGCTTGGATGCATTTTGTGTATCCGATCGCGCGAAGACGAGAAACTTGTCGTTCGACGAGCGAGAACAAGACAGCTCCGGACGCTCCACCACCACCTGTGCCGGCCGTGCCGACTTTTTCGAGCGGAGATGTTTTGAATCCGTACAGCTTTTCCCAGTCCACACCTGGAATCACCGTCCCGAACTTGATCGCGTTTGATGTCACGATCCCGTGAAGAGCTCGGTGTGAGCTAAATTCCATGATGTCGTAAACCGATGTCAGAGCATCCACCTTCGCAAAGCTCGGAACACCAAGTCTTGCAATAATGTCGTACGAACAGCGAATTTCATCAACGAGCTCTTCGTTGTGATCAACGCCAACGTTTGGACAGGAAAAGTTTTCTTGGAACAGCACCGGAGCTTGAAACGATCCGAGATACGACTTGAGCATCTCGACCGCTTCCCGCAGTTCACGAATTCGCTCCTCGACCGTTGGTTTGATCGACATGAAGGAAATCATGAATGGGTTTGTGCGTTTCTGCCAGAGCTGACGCTCGAGCAGTGCCTTGAGTCCTGGGTTCGTGAGCCCAACCTTGTTGAGCATCACATCATTCCACCAGGATGTTGGCGAAACATGAATGCATTCTTGTTGCCAGTCATGAACCGTGACTCCATCTTTGGGATCCACATGCAGGTTCCCAATGTTCGGTTCAAGCGTCGCTGTCTTTGCCACAAAGGTCATCCCTCGAAATCCAAGCAATCCAAGTGGTTTCAGCAACCGATGATGCGGGTATTCATCCCCGCGTCCAAAGAATCCTTCCACCCCAGATCCACCTGAAATGTGTCCGAATTCGACTCCCTCAACGTTCAAAGAACACCTCCGTGCGGCACAATAACATAACAAAAAATGACCGTCCACTGTTGGAACGGTCAGGTGAAATTCGACTTAGCCTTGCATCTCCTCGAGAACGTCTGCATTCTTGTTGGCGAACCACTTGCCATCTTCGTCGAGCTGAATCGAACGCAAGGCGGTGATCGATGATTGACGAGATTTGATCGCATCCATGACCGCGAGCGCAACCGAGATGATCGTCTGATCGTAGCCGATCTCGAGTTTGCCAAGGTCGCCTTCAACCCAGATGGAATGACGCAATTTCCGATCCATCGCGGAGAGAGGATCGCTCGTCGTAACAAGTGACAGCGCTGCCTGTTCACGATCGGTCTTGGCTTCCGGAAGCATACTCACTCGCATGAGGTAGTCGAGCTGCGGGTGCAGACCTGTCCACTTCGCACCGAGTTGACGCGAGAAAAGCGGATAGGCCGGTCCTTCGACATCGACGGCGCGCGATCGCCAAATGGCGGCAGCTTCCTTGAATGGGATGAAGTGTTGTGCGAGATTCGATTCGCGAATCGCGGCGAAGTACTTCTGCCACACCTCGATTCCATGATGGCTTCCGACAAGCGGAGCTTCAAGATCGAGAAACAGGACATATACTTCGTCCTTCCCATCATTCACGAGCTTGGCAATTTCCGCCATCGCGACTTCGAGGGCTTCGTCAGTCCATACCCGTTGCCAGATGAAGAACGCTTTTTGCGCTTCCCCAACTCCTCGCATCGGCACGATCGTCTTGTCGTGAAACCGAATCGCTTCGTACTTGTTGACGTCCGCGCCAGGATTCACATCCCCCGTTGAACACTCCGAGTACCCAATCGTTTGTGCTGGAAGAGCGAACAGAATGTTGTCTCGCCACGGGATAATGTTGCGACGCGGGATGTCGAACTCGGACACGAACGTGCCAGGCGCCGAACCTTTTGCTCCGCGACGGAACAACCACTCCGCGTGTCCACGATGGACCGGGTGCTGTTCGTAAAGTGAAGGAAGTGTGTGCGCGAATGGAGCAGACAACAGGTCAACTCCAGCAAACGAGAGTTCGTGAACCCCCGCGATTTTCAGATCGATCCCCTGAAAACTCGGTGCCACCGGAAATCCGGCAGTTGCGAGCGGAGTGATCCAGTCGCGAAAGTTTTCGAGATACTCCCGACGCTTACGCGCTGAGACATTTGAGTGAAACCCGTTGCCGGGCAGATGCAGGACGATCCTGGACATTGCTTTTCCGTGTCGGACATAATGCCGACGAGTTGTTGGAACACTGAAGCCGCAATTGGATTCAGCTTGGGCTTTGTATCAGAAAATGGGTGAAAAGTCAAGATGAGGATAGGCCGGAAGGCTTTAGGCGTTAGGCCTGTAGTGGGAAAAACGAAGACTACTTCAGGTACTTCCACTTGTTTGCAACGTGCTCGTCGAATGTCGCAGCGTAAATGACCGTTCCGTCGTCTGCGGTGAGAAAATATAAATAACCTGTCTCGGTCGGATTCTGAACAGCGGTGATTGCGTTTAGGCCTGGATTGGAAATTGGACCTGGTGGTAAACCAACGCGAGTATAGGTATTGAATGGTTCGTCAGCTTTCAAGTCGGCTGTCGTAAGTTCTGCAGATGTTTTACCCAAGTAATAGGAGATCGTTGAATCAGCCTGAAGTGGCATACCAATTTCTAATCGTGTAAGAAAGATTCCTGCGACGATTTTCATATCGTCTGCACCTCGAACTTCGCGTTCGATGATCGAGGCAAGGGTGAGGATCTGATGAACGGAAGTGATGGAGTCGTTGAGTGATTGAGTGATTGAGTTTGGAATTTTTTGTTCCATGGTCACTACCATTTTTTTTATAATGTCTTCGGCAGACACGTCTGGAAAAAAACGATAGGTGTCTGGAAACAAATATCCTTCTAAATCCACATCATCTGGTTTTTTTGCGGCAACAATAAACTCATCTGTTTCAAACGGCGATGCACCACCGGTCAAACGATTCCATTCATCGCTCGTGACATGTGGAAATGTCGCCTGAACACGCTCACCGATTTGCTTAAGCGTAAACCCTTCCGGAATCGTCATTTGAACTTCATCGATTTCTGCTTGAGACAACATTCGCACCATCGAGCGGTAATTCATTCCTGGTTTCAGTTCAAATGTCCCTGGCTTAAATGAGCCACCCGTGTTGCTGATACGAATGTACGTTTTGAAAAAAAAGAGACTGTCCACAAGTTCTTGATCGTTTAGTCGTGCTCCAATCGTTTTAACAGACTCCCCTTCTTCAATCTCAAATGAAACGGTTTGAGCCTGGTCATCGGGTTGTTTAAAATATGCGTCATAAACAAATCCGCCCGTGAGCGCTGTGCCAGCAACGATCAGAGTTCCAAAAAAAACAAGAATCCATCGAGCCATATTATTTGCCGTGGCATTCAATGTATTTTGATCCCGATCCACAAAAACATTCACGCGAGGCGCGGTCTTCGGCAGTGAGCCAGGAGCTCGATTGCATTTTTCCGCCAGCACCGACGTTGTACACAATTTCTATCCCTAATTCTTTGCAGAGTATTGCCTCGGGATTCTGGGATGAGTTCGGATCCTCGGCATCGCGTTTGTCCCGATCGCCACCCTGGGCAAAAACGTTCGGATGAATCTCATGAAGCTCTCGACACACGCTACGGTCTTCAACCTCCGGCCCGTGCGACGTGAACACAACGCGTGTCACACCCTTCAATCCCTCAATGATCTCTTTCCGCTGATCTTGAGGCATGAACACAAATCCCTTTTTCTTCAAAAGCCAGTTGTCGTTATTGATGATGACGACGAGCTCATCACCAAGCGCAGCGGCCTCAAGAATCATTCGAACGTGGCCGACGTGGATTGGATCGAAACCACCAGAAACACACACGATTTTTTTTGAATTCATAGCATGGAGTGAATCATGAGATAGGTGACAGTGGTTCCGACGAAAGCGCCCGCTAAAATATCTGTGACATAATGAACACGAACCGCAACGCGTCCTAATGAAATCGCAACAGCAATACCATAGACAACGACGGCACTTATCCCGAAATTCCAAAGAATATACGCAATGGAAAAAGCGATCGTTGCATGCGCGGATGGGAAGGAAGGTGGAATCCACAGCATGCCGACGGATAATTTTTTTCCGAGTTCTTGAAACGGTCGTTTTCGGCCGATGAGATACTCAAGTGCAAAGGTCATCAACCAAGAAACGACGACGGGGATGAAAAACATCCAGGCTGGTACTCCGTTCTGACCAATGAGAATAAGGTGATAAACAAAAATTCCAAAAAAGAAACAAAGAAGTTGTGAAGCACACACATCCGCGACGCGACGCAGGAAGGCAGATTGCTGTGTGAAATCTGCGATCGTGTGTGAAATTCTATGATCCAAGTTTTCCATAAACGGATTGTCTTAATTGTTCAAGAGAATCTTCGCGACGGACAATGTCCGCGCGGATTACCTCTGCATCTTTAGGCGGGACGAGATTTTTATTTTTGAACGCACACTGTTTCTGAATCGGACACATCCAACAGCGCGGACGACCAGGAATGCAGATGTAACGACCAAACTTGACGAAGACCTGATTTACGAGACGCATCAGATTAGTCGGAACGATTTTCAAAAGCGCGACCTCTGTTTTCTCGGGCGTTTTTGTCTTCACCCATCCTAACCGATTCGTCACGCGGTGTACATGAGTATCCACCGCAATTGCCGGTTGTCCAAAACAAGACGCAAGAACAACGCTTGCTGTTTTTCGTCCAACACCAGCTAAGGAGACAAGGTCGTCCATTTTTCCAGGAACCATCCCTTCGAAATCTCGTTCGATCGACTGAGCCAGTGCGACGAGATTTTTTGCCTTTTGTCTGTGCATGCCTATCGTCGCGATCTTTGCATTTACTTCTTTGACGGACGCTTGAGCAAGACGAGCAAAAAAAGGAAAGGAACGAAAAAACTCTGGAAGCAACTTCAACACCTGCTCGTCTCTTGTCCGCGCAGACAGAACGACTCCAACGATCGTCCGATACGGATCTCCCAGTTCCATCGCGCCCGGGTTTGGGAACTGGCGGTTCAAGACGGACAAGACAGTCTTTATTTTATTTGTCATATCACGCGCGTGCAACTCCCGCATCGCAAAGCGCACGGTAGTGGCCGGGACGAAACCGAAAAAGAAATTCGAGGATCTTTCCGCGTACATTTCCAGTAAACAGTCCTCGATCCGAAGCAAACTGCATGATCTGGTCCGCGGCTTGATCCATCTGCGCATCATCAACAACCATGAGTTCAATCTCTGCAACCATAAATCCAAAATCCGTCGCGTCAATATCAATCCCAAATTCTCCCGATCGATATTTTTTTCGCGTCGTCACAAGCGGAATGATGATCTCGTATCCAGCCGCAACCAGATCCTCCTCAAACGTCCCGTTACCATTCAATCCAATCGCCTTACGAATCTCTTCCTCGATCTCGAGCTCGCGATATCGATCAACCGCGCTTGTTGTTTTATGCAACGCCATCTTCAATTCCCACACGCCATCACGCTTGCGCAGCCACCAATCCTTCCCCGTCATTGCAAATTCCGGCGTATCCCAATACACATCCTGAATCACGACTTCTTTTTGAAAAAACGCTCCTGCAAGCAACCGCTCTTCATCACCTAGTTGCAGTTGAAATTTTTTTTCGATCTCTATCATATGTAGAGGTGAAATTAAGCAGCGCTATCATGCCATCGCTGCATTCCTTCTTCAAAACTCATTGCGGGTGACTCTTCATCGTCCGTGTCTTCTGGTGGTTTGTCAAAAACATTTTCAGGAAATTTCTCATCAATCAACCGATACGCAATTTCATAAAATCGATTTGTAGCTGAAATATCTCGACTATCTCCACCTGGATGTTGTTCGGGTTGCTTCAGCGCATCAAACGAAATTCCACTTTCCTTTGTTCGACCTGACAGTTCATTATCTTCTCGCCACTTCATTAATCCTGCAGTCGGATCACCACCATCATAAAATACTGTGTGTTTAGGTCGACGTTCGGGATGTTTCGTAAAATATTGGTCCCAGTATTCCTCCGCGGTAACCGTCTCTGTAGCCTTTTTGAAATACAACTTTTGAGACTGAAGCTCATTCATAACATCTTCCTGAATTTTATCGGCTTGCTTATCGTCAGATAGTTTTGAAAACGAAGAAGAAAATCCTTGTATGTCTGGAAAAGACCGAAGGGTAATCGCAACAACATTACCATTCAATAAAAAATCTTGCATGGACTTTTCTTCTACACCGAACTGTTCTGCTAAGGAATTACGGACCTCAATTGTGCCTGCAAATGGATTGCGATAAGCCTGTTCCTGATGTGCGGAAACAATCTGTGCAAGTGAACGATTCTTTACAAGCTCAAGCACACGAGTAAGACGGTCTTGATCAACGACCGGTTTTCCGTTTTCGATCTGATATAAGGACCCAGTGCGAGGATCAACCTTACTGTCAGAGGGGAGAAAAACAATACCAGCATCTAATGGAATTCCTTCCTGTTCCTTCATCCAGATCCATGTATCGTTACTAACCTGATTTCCTGGAACTGCATGTTCAAGTGATCCGCTAAACACATATTCTGAAGCAATCAGTGCGGAAGGAAACGCAATAAACACCTCATTCTTGCCTTCAGAACCATAAAAAGTATCTGCTGCGTATTCCGTAGCAACATGAACAGCTGAATCATCGGCCAAACTATTCCAACCCGGCTCCTTCATTTTATAATCCAGCTCCTTTAAGGCATCCTCTCGATTAGTCATCTTGTTTAATTGAAGTAACCTAGAGACATATTCGTCACGATTATCCTCTTCGAGTTTCATCGATAAGGCTCCGCGTAGCTCACGGCTCTCCAAGAGACGATCAAATGAATTTTGAACCTCATTGAGACCTCCCGTGTGATACATCATCCCTGCATGATCACGTACCCCACGACGACTCACATGGGTGACCATCTCGCTTGGAAAACGTTTCAAAAGAAGTATATAATTTTCCATGTTCAGAGAGGCAAGATGTTCCGCGGAAAAATATTTTCGAATATCCTCTGGATGAACAGGTGTTTCTGTCCATTGTTGTTTGATCTGATCATAATATGACTTAAGAATGTGGTCAGGATCGCCAAGTTGCTTTTCAAGCATTTGTAAATCTGTCTCACCTGTCTGAACCATTTTTTGAATATCCTCAAGACGTAACTGAGACTCAGCTAGGCTTCGTTCACCTTGCATGATCTTTCTACGAATTTTTTGTATCTCTAGAAAATTTTTTATTGCCCCAAATGCTTGTGTTTGCAATGCCTCTAGACGTGAGCGTGATTGTTCGATTTGTGATGATAGTTCTTCAAACATCCGAACATACTCACGTAATTTCTCCTGATTCTTTTCAAACTCAGTCCGAGCTGCCGGTAACTCTTGTTTAGCAGCTCGTTCTGTTTTACGTGCAGCACGAATTTCCTGTGCTACATGATCACGCTTATCTTTGGAATTTAACTCGTCCTTTGCGAACTGTTTGAGAAAAGCGGACTCCGACATAGAATCGATCTTCACAATTGAATTAAAGCAACGGCGCTCCTGTCATTTCTGGTGGTTGTGGAATCCCAAGCACAGCAAGAATCGTTGGTGCGACATCCGCGAGCATACCAACGGGTGACATCAAAGATAAATCTCCATCTGGAACTTCCCCCGCGAGTGATGGCTTCCCTTCAAATTCTTTTCCGATAATCAAAAACGGGACCGGATTCGTTGCATGTTCCTTATCGATGTCTCCTGTTCGTAGATTTTTTAATTCTTCTGCATTCCCGTGATCTGCTGTCAGAAACACGACCCCACCCGCCGTGATCGTGACATCAACGACGCGACCGATACAGGCATCGATCGTCTCCATCGCCGAAATCGTCGCATTCAAATCTCCTGTGTGTGCAACCATGTCGGGATTCGCGTAATTCATCGCGATCAAATCGTATTTTCCACTTTGAATTTCTTTTACCACACGATCTGTGAGTTCTCCCGCACTCATCGCTGGCTCCAAATCGTAAGACGCCACTTTTGGAGATGGAATAATCACGCGATCTTCACCAGGAAACGGTTCCTCAAATGTTCCGTTCAAAAAAAATGTGACGTGTGCATATTTTTCTGTCTCGGCAATATGCAGTTGTGTGAGTCCTTGATCAGAAATAACCTTTGCCAGACAATTTTGAATTTTCTCAGGCGGATAGGCAACCTCGACGGGCAATCCTGCTTCGTATTCACCCATCGTAACAAACATCAGATTATTTATTTTTTGACATGGAAATTTATCGAACTCCGTTAGAACAAACGCTTTCGCAAGTTCACGCGCACGATCGGGACGAAAGTTAAAAAAGATGACCGCGTCGTTGTCTTTAATTGTCGTAAACTGTCCGTTTTTTTGTATCACGGTCGGCACAAACTGCTCGTCATATACTTCCTTTGCGTAACTTTCTTTCAACGCTTCTATCGCATCAATCGCAACTTCTCCTTCTCCTTTCACCATCACGTTATACGCTTTTTCAATACGATCCCAACGATTATCACGATCCATCGCAAAAAACCGTCCACTCATCGACGCAATTTTTCCAACCCCAATCGTTTTTATTTTCTCTTCAAGCGTCGTGATAAAATCAATTCCTGCATTGTAAATCGTATCGCGACCATCCAAAATTGCATGAATAGCAACGGCAGTCACCCCTTGATCTTTTGCAACTTTCAACAACGCGTAGCAATGTTCATCCATCGCATGAACCCGCCCAGCACTCACAAGTCCAATCAAATGCAACGTCGAATTATTTTTCTTGACATGTTCTGTCGCTTTCAAAAACGCAGGATTCGTAAAAAAATCTCCTTGAACAATGTCACGATTGATACGAGGAAACATCTGGTAATACACGCGCCCCGCTCCTATCGCAAGATGACCAACTTCAGAATTGCCCATTTCTCCCCAAGACAATCCAACCTCCTCTCCAGACGAACGTATCGTCATGGTTGGATATTTATGAATCAATTCCTTCCATCGCGGCATGTTTGCCCGTGTAATGGCATTTCCATCTGAATCCGGCGCGACGCCAAAACCATCCAGGATCATCAAGACTGCCGGCCGTGGACGTTTGCTATCAGGCATAAGCGGTTTTAACTAATTTCTTCTTCAATTTCCATCAGACGGTTATATTTTGCGAGGCGTTCTGATCGTGATAGTGATCCTGTTTTGATATATTCTGCGTTGACGGCAACGGCGAGATCCGCAATCGTTGTGTCAGAAGTTTCGCCAGAACGGTGTGAGACGGAAACGGCGTATCCGTTTTGCTGAGCGAGGAAGATAGCATCCATGGTTTCAGATAGCGTCCCGATCTGATTCACCTTGATAAGAATCGCGTTTCCGCATTTTTGTTCAATTCCTTTCGCAAGACGCTCTGCATTCGTCACGAAAAAATCATCTCCAACAAGCGCAACTTTTTTTCCAAGACGCGTGGTGAGTTTTTTCCATCCTTCCCAGTCATCTTCCGCAAGACCATCTTCAATGGAAATAATCGGGTATTTTTTTACCCAACTTTCCCACATCGCAATCATCTGATCGGACGTGAGTGATTTTTTATCAACGCGTAGATTGTAACGTTTTGTTTTCGCGTCGTAGATTTCAGACACCGCTGGATCCATCGCGAGCATCACGTCTTTCCCAGCAGTATATCCCGCGTCCTTAATGGACTGCATGATGAGCTTAAATGCCTCTTCGTTCTTGGACAACGGAACGGCGTATCCACCCTCATCCCCTTTGAGTGTTGAAAATCCTTTTTTCTTTAGTAACCGTCCAAGCGCATGAAATACTTCGGATCCACATCGAACACGTTCGGAGAACTTTTTCTGCTTCGGAACAATCATGAATTCCTGGAAGTCGAGAATCCAACCGGCATGGGCGCCGCCGTTAAGGATGTTCATGGTAGGAGTCGGGAAAAGGTAGCGTGTAGCGTTTAGGGTGTAGGCTTGACGAAGATATTGATAGAGAGGAAGGCTTTTTGAGCGGGCGGCGGCGTGGGCGGCGGCGAGAGAGACGCCGAGGATGGCGTTAGCGCCGAGTTTGGATTTGTTTGGTGTGCCATCGAGCAGAATCATGCGAGAATCGATCTCACGTTGTTTGGTGACATCCATGCCGATCAAAACTTTCGCGATTTTCTGAACGTTCTTCACTGCCTTCAAAACCCCTTGCCCACCATAACGTTTTGGATCTCCATCGCGTAACTCCAACGCTTCATGTGAACCAGTTGATGCTCCGCTTGGAACAGAAGCAGATCCGGACATTCCGTCTGATAGCAAAACGATAACCTCAAGTGTCGGATTTCCGCGAGAATCGAGAATTTCGTGTGCGTGTATGGAATCGATGGTGGACATAGAAATTTACTGTTTTAATTTATTGGCGACACGACTCAATTTTGTCGTGACAAGGACGACGATGATCGTAATAACAATCGCATAAAAAAACTTTGCGACGAGAGATCCGTGTTCTGGAAATAATTGTTTAAACAGCTCCTGAATCGCTTCATTCCATGCAAGACCTGCCACAAATCCAAATCCAGCCGTGACAAGCGTCGTCATTTTTTCTACAAGTTCAAGTTTGAGAGAGTTGTCTTTCATAGTTCTAACGCTTCAATTCCTGGCATTTTTTCACCAGCGAGA
>CALRHL010000017.1 GCA_943359455.1 Candidatus Uhrbacteria bacterium RIFOXYB12_FULL_58_10 | reverse complement strand
ATCCACCAGACACCAGGGCCGGCATCAGGAATTTCTGAAAACGGCAACACTTCGCAGGGCGCATCTTTTTTTTCCCAGACGATCCGCGCGAGTCGTGGCAGATAGTCGAAACTGCGAAACTGACTTGTGGCCGCGTGTTCAACCATTACGGCGTCGTATCCACCAAATGTCATCACCTCACGAATGTCGGTGACGTTAACGCGATCAGCGAGACCAAACTTTTTGACGAGCGAAAGTGTTTCTCCATCAATCGTACACACGACCAAAATTTTGTTGTACCAAAAATATCCAAACGGTGTTCCATTTGGCCACTTCTCTTTTGCGCGACCATGACGTGGGGCAACGTTCACCGCAATAACTCCTTCAGAGTCCCCTGCTGCATCGAGCACATCAATCAAATTCCCTGCCGCTTCGATGTCGGATGAAACCCCAACAAACGAAATATGTGTATCATCAAAAAGCTCAGCATAGCGAGTTTCCTGACGAGATTGAGCATTGCCATCGCGGCAATCAGTAATAACAGTTATAAACATATTATGGAGACCTCTGCAAAAGTCCAGCACGGCTCCAAATCGGCCATCTTCGCACTGGACACATTCACGATTCCTCGATGATATCTGCATATCACCTCGAAATCGTTCATGTGCCCAGTACGAATCTGACTCGATTTGGCCTCGTACTGGACTTTTGTAGAGGTCTCTATGCTAATAATACAGTAAAATTGGCTTTTTGTCAAGGCAAATCCCATGTCACACGACCATCGCCTGTAATATCAATTTGTTCCCCTAGATATTCTGGACGTGAGTCTGTCATCGCGTCAAACACCGCCTTCACATTTGCGAAACGTTCTCGCCAGGTAAATAATGACTGTTTGAGGTATGGTTGTAGATCGGATGAGACTCCAACGACATCCATACCAATCGCGTCGGCAAGATAGAGTGCGCGTGGTAAATGATATGATTGCGAAACGATGATTGCTTCGTTGATTCCAAAAATTTGATGTGCTCGATAGAGTGTATCGTATGTATCAAGTCCAGCATGATCAAGAAAAATATCTTCGGGTGCAACATCGAGATTGAGGATGTATGTCCTCATTACATTCACTTCGTCATATCCTTCTTGACTATTATCTCCTGACAACAAAATCGTTTCAACTTTTTTGTTCTCGTACAACTGCACGGCGGTTTTCAAACGATCCGCCAAAATATCCGACGGCTTTCCACTTCGTAACACACTCGCGCCCGGAACAATCGCGATGCCGATGACTGGGACAGACTCAACCGTGTAAATCCGTCCGTTTCCAACACGCCAAACCAAAAACTGACAGGACAAAAACACAAGAAGTCCGACCAGAAGTAACCCACCTATTGACGCAACTATTTTTCTAATCATGTCTCACATGTTATACTAAAAGTGCTCCACGAGCGAACTGATTTGGGCTAAATTTGGTTCTTGGGCTTAGAGACACGTCCGTCTTGGCGAATGTGCGAGAGCTCTGCGGTGAAGCCGAACGTGATTTGTGTGACCGGACCATGGAGGAAAAATCTGGAAACTCGATCATTCAAGGCGGCCTCCGATGGGAGGAAACCCATATACAATAGGACCAAATCAGGACGTTTCGTGGGGCTTTTGTTTTGGGAAACAGACAAATCCTAAGCACAAAATCAAAAAACATCTCCCAACTTGTCGGCGGGAGATATTTTTAGACGTCGTGTCTAAGAGACTGTTTAGAATCTTTCTTCCAGAGCCATTTTAGTGACAATTCGAGCGAAAAGTCTGAAAACTGACGAAGCGTAGCCGTAGCTACGGTGAGGAGGATTGAAGACTTTGCAGCCGAATTGGCGCAAAATGGAGTCGGGAGAAAGATTCTAAACAGTCTCTAACAGTCTATCGCGTAAGAGCTTGGTTCGTTGCAGTGGAATTGGTAAATTGAAGAATATGCTGTACTTCTGGATGGTCAGAGAACGAAGCAAACTCTACTTTTGATGATGTGGATTCAGCAATAAAAGCATCGGTAATGCTGACGGGTACCTCCTCAGGAACAGCCTGAGCGGGAAGTTGAATATCCGCAACAACCGTTGTTGATCCGCCTCCTTCACGAAGTTCAATCGTAAGCACTCCTACAACCATGACCGCAACCATCGCTCCTCCTGCCACAAAACTCGTTGTGTACATAAACAGTCGTGTCCACACAATACGAAAACGATTTTTTTCGAACACAGAACTGTTCAAAAGTGCGCGACGCAATGCGTAGCGGTGATCACAGGCATCAGGAACGGAAGAACGAATTGCTTGTTCCAAAAGCTGTTCGAGATTGTTTTGCGGGATCGAGTTCATAGGAGGTTGTTTCGGACGGAGTGGTCATGAGAACATGGAGTTTTTTAAGTGCACGGTGGATGTGAGATTTAACCGTCCCTTCTTTCATACTCATTGCACTCGCTATTTCTGGAACCGAGAGTTTTGAGAAAAACCGCATCGTGAGAATATTTTGCTGTTTTTGATTGAGCTGCTTCATGAGCACACGCAGATGTTCGATCTGTTGCCGGATGTCTTCACTTTGTTCATCAGCCATCATGGCAATGTCCGCTTGATAATCTTCGACCGCGACGAGTTCAGGTGCTTCATCGAGCGCAACCGACAACCATTTTTTGCGACTCCGATAAAAGTTCCCTATCTGCGCGACAGCTATGGCAAACAACCAAGCTTTAAAAGGTTTTCCTCGCGACACATACCGCGGGATGTTTTTCAACGCCTGAAAAAACGTTTCTGAACACAGGTCCTTTGCCACATCGATATTGTGTGTACGTGAAACAAGAAACCCGAAAACAGGCTGATAATACCTGTCGTAAAGCTGACCAAAGGCATCAGGATCGGTCTTTGCTTGTTCAATGAGAAGAACTTCGTCTTGCATAGCATGTATATATCCCCATTTTACCAAAAACGTTGCATTTCAAAAACTAAATATTGCATTAAAAAAACCGGCGCAGGAGTCGCCAAGGAGGACGTCGCAGGTGGCGAAGGCAGGGCCGCTGATGAAAAAGAAAATGTCGTAGTTCGAGATAAGGGAAAGAATAATCGCGAAAAAGAGAATTTGTGGACCTCGGACGGCAACAAATTGGCGCAGAGCAGCGTACCGTGGGGCGTCAAAAATCGCGAAGAACAGTTTGGAGCCGTCGAGAGGATGGATTGGGATTACGTTGAAAAATGCCAAAAAAAGGTTAAGGATGATGAGAAGAAAAAGAAAAACGACGAGCAGATTAAGATCGGTGATAATCTGATTGCCGACAAGATACCGAATGATGAGTGCAGAGACAGTCGCGACGACAAGGTTTGAAAATGGTCCAGCAAGAGCAATGAGAACAGAATCCCATTTTGGGTTTTTTAAGTTGTATGGATTATAGGGAACAGGTTTCGCCCAACCAAATCCAAACAAAAGCATTGGGATGAATCCCATAATGTCGAGATGAGAAAGTGGATTCAGTGTGAGTCGACCTTCGCGTTCGGCTGTTGCGTCTCCGCGAAGTTTTGAAACAAGCGCGTGGGAGAATTCGTGAACGGTAAGCGAAGCAAGAATTGCGGCGATCCAGACGACGGCGAGCATTGGAGAGGAAGAGATGAGAGAGAGGAACATAGGAATAGGGATAGTGACCGAGTGACCGAGTGACTGAGTGATTAAGTGACTTAGTGATTCAACGACTATACTAACAAAAAAGCCACCTGTTGTCAGCAGGTGGCAGAGTGGTCATGCTCTTGGGGCAGTGCGGAACGACTCGTAATCGCTCGTCGACCAGCCAAACTTTTCGATGAGTTCGGCGTCGGGAAGGTCCCAAAGGTGCGTGCGTTCGACTCTGGGATCGGTCTCGAGGAATTCTCGGGGCCAACCGGCGAGCTTTACGCCTGCTTCACGGAACTTCCATTCCGCGGCTGAGAGATTCGTGATCTTCGCTTGAACATCTGCGGTCCACGCCTCACGCGCATGCGCAATGAGTTCATGCCGTGTCTGCGCATGTCCTGTTGAACCATCTGTCCGATACCGACACATATTCCGAAAATCGATCCGAAACTGTGCGAGGGCATCGTTGAGTGACGACTGCGCTTCCCAGAGCTTACGGTACAATTCCGTCACTTCTTCCGACAGCACGACGTCGCCATCGACCGCATATCCGAGACGACGTAGATCTTGCGCCACCGTCTCGTTCGTCGGAGCAAGAACGCGCAAAACGCGAATCGCATCCTTGTCGCCTTCTTTCGCCTCACCGCGAATGACAGCAATCGCATCCATATTCCCTTCGAGCGCCTGTGCGCGTTGCGAGAAATAGCGCTGTGTCGGCTTCGAAATCAGGTGCGTTTTCACGAGCACGATTCCAAGGCCAAACAGCACCATCATGAGCGCAATGACTGCGGAGATCTTCTGGTTGTTCGTGAACCACTGGTCGATAACCATGCCATTCTCGTCGAGGTCCGGCTCGCGCAAAATCGTGAGATATGCACGGAGTTCGTCCATGAACCCACGCGACTGTTTCCAGTCTCCACCATAGTTCGCAGCGAGTTCAATTGGTGTCATCGCTTCGATGCGCAACAGAGTATCGTCGAGATCCGTCGCGAGCCGTGTGCGTTCCTCAGTCGCAGTGGCAACCGCTCCTGTACGCATTTGTTCGGTCGTTGCATCGAACTCTTTGAGCTGTCCACGCGCCGCTTCGTCGAACGCTTTGAGCTCTTCGCGAATCTCACGTTCTTGACGACGCAGTGCCGCGGCAACCGATCCATCGCCACGCCGTCCCGACCGACTCCCTGCCCCGATTTCTCGAGCAAGATCGTCTGACTTCGCGTCAAGACGCTTGGTCAGTTCGAGACGATCACTTTTCTGCGATGCGACCATTGCTTTGCGTTCGTCGGTGCGGCGAGCAACCACATCATCATCACCTGTTGAAAGGGAGACTTCCGACGTTGTCGTCCGCTTGTCCGCTTTCGCAAGTTCAAAGGCCTTCGCCTTTTCGCGAATGACGTCCACGGAAACCGTTTCCTTTGCCGAGATATACTTCTCGATCTCACTGTGGAAAAACCGCAGCTCTGCCGGAATCGCCGTCACCATCGCGATCAGCATCAACATGCCGAGTCGCGCTCGAATGACAGCACGAACCTTCTCCCTGTTCGAGTCATCCATCGTGAGGATGGCAACCGTGATGTAGAAGGTGAGATACGTGAATGCCGAACTGATGACGAGAGCAAGTACGCCTGAAAGCGAGTAGCCCCACATCGATGACCATGCAAACTGCTCGAATGCAATTTCGGCGACGACAAGGATCGAGAGCAATCCGAGCACGATTTTCACATGACCGGACAACAGCGTTTCCCCATTCACCCGAAGGCGAAATGGGTCAGCTGGACTGATGCTCGCAATGAGTTTCCAGAACCCAACCCACAACGCTTCGATCGTTCCGAACACAAGCCAGAAAAGACCAGCCATCATTCGGACTGCGCCCATGACTTGCTGACCAACCCAGTCGGCCAGACGTTCCATCAACACTCGATCGTCTTGTTTTTCGTCCAATTTCCCTCCAAGGAAAACCCGTTCAGGCCTTGCGGGATTGCAAAACCTATTAAAAAGAACGAGGCGGGATGGTACCACGTTCTCGTCCTTTTGTCAAGATTTAATGCTTAGATTAGCCTAAAATTCGCTCAATTTGTGCTCCAACTCCTTGTAGTTTCTCCTGCAATCGCTCGTAGCCTCGGTCGAGGTGGTGAATATTTGTGAGAGTTGATGTTCCATCTGCGACCAATGCCGCGATCACCAGGGCAAGTCCAGCGCGGATGTCTGGGACGTCTAAATCGGTCGCGGTCAAACGAGTTGGTCCGTTCACAACTGCACTGTGACGATAATTCTGTTCTTTAAATCTACATGGAAGTTCGCCCAAACAATTACTAAACAAAGAAATGTCCGCGCCCATTTTTTTGAGCGCTTCGGTATAACCGAGTCGCCCTTCCATAACGGTTTCATGAACAACAGATGTGCCGTCTGCTTGTGTGAGCGCAACGAGAAACGGTTGCTGCCAGTCGGTCATAAAACCTGGATGCGTATCGGTCTCGAGTTCGATACCGCGCAAGGCATCGGTGCCCCGAAATAAAATTCCATCCGTTTGCACACGATAGTCCCCGCCAACTTTTCGAACTAAATTCAAAAACGTAATCAAGTGTTCGTGCTGTGCGCCTTTCACAAAAATCTCTCCGCGTGTCCCGAGCGCCATCGATGCATACGATGCGGCCTCAATGCGATCTGGCATCACGGTCATTTCGCATCCATGCAATTTTTTGACTCCAATAATTTCAATCGATCGGCCAGAATTAATTTGAATCATCGCTCCCATGTTTTGAAGCATCATGATGAGCTCCTTGATTTCCGGTTCCCCTGCTGCATTGCGAATCACCGTCCGACCATCCGCTAACACCGCTGCCAGAAGTGCGGTCTCGGTTGCACCAACAGACGGATACGGAAGCTCGATCAAAGCCCCACGTAATCTCCCCTTCACCCTGGCCTGATATCCGTCTTCGGTAGCCACCACCGTCGCACCCATTTTCTGCAAAGCATCCACATGAAAATTCACCGGACGTTGTCCGATTTTGTCTCCTCCAACAGGAGGAACAAACGCTTCACCTGCGCGATGCAACAACGGCGCAATTGCTAAAACAGAAATACGATTTTTTTCAGACAACGCGCGGACAGATGCAGATGTCACATGTGCGGTCTGCAATCGAACCGTATGTTCCTCTTCCCACACAGCCGTCGCTCCAACCGTCGTTATAATTTCTTCGGTAATCCCCGTCTCACGTTGCCGTGGAACGTTTTTCAACACGACTTCTTCATCCGTCAGCAACGAAGCAATCATCATCTTCGAAGCCCCATTTTTCGCCCCTCCAACCTCGATCGTACCCTTTAACGGTTTTCCACCAGTTATTTTATAGATATCAGACATAGTGGCACCAGAATAGCTGTTCGTTCAGTTTGATGCAAATAAAAAAGGCGAGGTTAGTAACCCTCGCCATTTCAGTCTTCCTCTGCTTCTGCTTCTTCTTCCTCACCAGAAGTGAGGATGCGATTGCGGGACATTCGGAATCCGTTAAAATGCGTTTTTCCAAAACAGACCAGCATTAGTTCGCCTGTCTTGCACTTGTGAATATTCACGTAGATCGCGTTTTTTGGTATCACCCAAACGTATCCATCCCACGACGCACGGATCCCACCTGATTGAGTATGAATCAACCAGACTGTTTTTCCTTTGTATCCGCAAACCGATTTCGCTGTCTTGAAATTTCGACGCTTTGGATCGAGTATGTCGAGAACGTCTGGTTCAAACCCTCTCGAGAACCCGTCTCTCAATTTTCCAAGTGCGCCATATTCATTGTTGAGAATAGTTGCAGAAGACACACCGAGAGTTTTCGCAAGAACAGAAGCTGTCGTCTCTACTCCAGAACTCGAATACCGATGTTCCAGAATTAGTTGTTCACGTTCCGTCAGCACGCGCTCCTTCAAACGCATGCAGATCTCAAATGCCATGTGATCATCGACAGCATCTTCGATCTCCTCTGCATCGATGTCATCAGGTGGAAAAATCCACTCAGCGTCGCGACCGTCTTCACGAGCTTCGTACACACGCATCGGATCAATAGAACAACTTGGGAGCTCACCACGACTGAGCTCACCCTCCTTCCCAAGCAGTGTATTTGCAGCAAGGTCTGGAAACAGACGACTCATGAAGCGTACGTACGATGAATATTTCCGTCGCACACCGCAGTAACGCAACAGGTGTGCTCCATTCCCATCAAACAGATGATGAGAAAAATTTTTGCGGGAGAATCGCGTGAAATTCGGCAACCGTTCCATTTCTGAAAAAGCTGACAAAATAACCTGTGCGATTTCCCCACGACGACTCGGATTGAGCCGAGGTTGTACGCTGTCGAACGGGCGCGTTGGAAGCTCAAGAACTTCCCGTGGTCGTTTTTGAGCAACTTTTGGTTTGGATGAAACAACCTGCTTTTTCTTCTGCGTTCCAATCCAGTCGTCGTATCCTTCCACCTCTACAGACTTTCCGAACAATGTTTGTGGGAAAATCGGGATGCGTTCGAGATTATCGGGCAACAGCACGTAAATGCGCGCCACCGCATCGTTGAACTTCGTCATCACGCGAAAATATTTCTGTTTCGCGCGCACCTCCGACAACGTTGGCGCCAGATCAATGAGCAGTTTACACCGCGGACTATCCCATCCTTCGATGAGCACTCCTACGTTTACGAGCGTGTCAATTTCACCTGCTTTGTAACGACGAAGAATTTCACGCCGCTCCTTATCAGAGGTGTTGCCTAAGATGAGCTCGGGAGGAGCCGCATCTGGTGGGCGATTCGTGATCAGATACTGTGTGACCTTGACCGCTTGGTCCCGAGACGCACAACAGATGAGTGTTGGCATTTCGGCGTTTCCTGAAATTTCGTAACGAATGATCCTGGTCGCCTCGAGAAACGGGTCAGCAGACATGATGTCACCAAGCTCATGAGCATCCAAGTCACCACCAACGAGTCGAATCACCGAACCATCAACTTCCATCCCGAGCACATGCACGAACAGTCGTGCAAACAGATCGAGTTCTACTGCCTCTTGCAAGGTGATCTCATGAATGAGATGCGGGAAGTACGTAGCGAGTGTTCGCTGATCATTCCAGTCTGGTGTCGCCGTACAGGCAATGCGCAATGCTCCAACTTCAAACGCGGTCAGGAGCATGTTCATGCGAGCATCTGTCATCGCACGGTGCGCCTCATCACAAAATATGAGCGCAGCCTGACGGATTTGAACCGGTAATTCTCCGGAAAGACAACGCTGTTGGACGATCTGATACGTCGCCACAATCACTCCTCCGGACACAAGATCCTTTTCCGCTCCGTAATACACACCAACCGGAATGTGCGGAAGCTTCTCGCGCAACTCATCTGCGATTTGGCGAACGAGATCCTGCGACGGAACAAGTACCACGGCAGTAAGCCCGGAGGCACCAATGATCTGCGCGATGATGATCGTCTTGCCTGTACGCGGTGGCTGAATGTACCGACCGTAGATGAACGTTTCGTCCGCATTCTAATCAAGATGATCTGCCGCGGCGGCAATGAAGTCGGCCGCATCTTGAAAAACGTCGTGCTGTTCCGCATGCAATGTGACGTTGTGCAATACGGATTGCCGTCCGCGTGCAACATGAGCCACACGATCTGCTGCTCCGCGCAAACGTTGCGACATAGTCGTATGGACCGTTTGTCCTTCCAAAGCATGCTGAACCTTCGTCGTATCTCCATCGCGAGTCGTACGAACGACTTTCGCATCTCCTCCACGACGCCGGATAACAGTCGAAGACTTTGAAACTTCGTCCATGAAAACCCCTTTGTATTTCGACTTCCTGCAGAATGCAGGAAGCTTACAAATTAACGGAAAATAGACTTTTTGTCAAAGGGTGTTTATGATCAAATCATGGAACGTCGTTCTTACAATCCGAAACAGGACAAAGAAGAACGCCTTCGTCGCAGGCGGTTGGAGGAGGCTGCGCAAGCGCAGGTGCAAACAAAACAAGAACAGGAGTATGGACTCCTGTTCAAACTCATTAAGACAACGTCGTCCCCTCCTGTCGAAGCCGTTGAACCTTTACCAAAGCGGCGGGATTAATGACTTCCTCCACAGCAGCCTCCACCATGACCTTCTGATTTTCCTTGTGCTGCATCTGCTCCTTTTTTCGAAAGCAAAGAACAGGCGGTGTACTTTCCTGGACCGACAGAGGCGAGGCCGAGAGCGGTGAGAAGGAGAACGAGATCGAATTCATATCCTCCGACAAACCCCATCGAGCCTTTCACGGTCACAATCGCGCCAATCATGACGGCTGCGAGTAATCCACCCGCGACGCAGGTGTACAAACCGAAAAGCACCATAATTCCGCCGACAAATTCGATGATCGCAACGGCCCACGCGAGCAGCGCAGGAAGACCAATCGATCCAAAAAATCCTACGGTGGCATCGATGTTAGAAAGTTTCATCCAGCCATGAACGATGAAAACAGCGGCGAGACCGATGCGAATGAGAAGAAGTCCTGCGTCTGGGTTGTGGGGGCAACATTTTTTCATAGGAAGGATCGTTAGGGATTGGTAGTTGGTAGTTAGTAGTTAGGGCAGAAACAGCTTTGTGATTTTATATGCGCAGACGCGGCAAGATGAGACGAGACGATAGCCGCATTCAGATAAAGGACGGAAAAATGGAACGTGTTTGTACCACCATAGGAGTCGCCCACGACTTGATGTCGCAAGGAGACGAAACACTCCTTCTGCGCCTTGTGAAACACGACCGTGCTCGTCTGTAAATTCAGACGATTTGCGTGGTCCGTCAAACGGTTGATAGAGCACACGATCTTCTGTTGTTTTTTTCCACCGTTCGACCCATAAGCGACAAAAGGCACAGGCGGCATCGTAACGGAAAACAGGAACAGCCATATCACTCATCATACAGGATCTAAATACCAATAACCACCCCTAACCCCTCCTTCAAAAGGAGGGGAGACAAGAAAATACCCGCTCAGGCGAGCAGGGTATGTGACATGAGAACTTCTTTTTCCTCCCAACGTTCCTCCAAAAAAATCTCTGCTCTTTCTGGGTGAACGTGTGGATGAATATTCGCGTACACGTGAATCTCTTTATCGCAGAACACGTCTGTTTCAAACATCGTGCGTCCGCCCGTTGTGTTTGGCCAGACGATCGTTGCGTCCACAACAACATGACGTGTGAGATGCGTACACATTTGTTTGAATCCACCAGCTCCTATCAGCGCGCCAACGTTTTGTCGACGTACACCAGGTTTTGCGCCAGTAAATCGTTCACCTTCTGGAAAAATCCCAACGCTGACCGCATCGTTTTGTGCATCACGCATAAACCGTCGCATCGCCATCCGATTCCAACGACGACGGACGTTATCGTCGAGTTCTGGTCGATCTTTCCGTCGCATCACGAGCGCATTTCCCGTTCCTCGCATGACTCCACCAAGAAACGGAATGTTCAGCATTCCAAGTTTGATGACCCAACGCATATCATCATCTCCCATGCGATGGGCTAGCATGAGTAAAATGAGCGCGTCAAGCACCGATCGATGATTGATGACGTAAATGCGTGGACGCCGCTCCATGCGGGATGGAATCTGCTGTGGGATATGAAACACAATCTGCGTTCCAACCAACGGAAAAATTATTTCCCCAAGTCGGTTTCCCCATCGTGTGACATGTACGTTGTTCATGCGACGGCGATATCCATCATCGGCATCCCAAATCGCATGCATCACCCGCCAAAACATTCCTGTCGGCCAAATCAGAAAGACGAGCCCAAACAGGTATACCGCAAACCCAACCAGCATCCGCATCGTTCTCCACAGCTTCATGACAGCCTCCTTGCGTGAGATTACATCTCGCTAGGTAAATTGGCAAGAAAAAAAATAGAGCCCACTTGAGGAGCTACCATGGAACTCGCAGCGCTCGAAAAGAGCGACTGCCTCAAGCACGTTGAATTACGCAAGGAAAGCGCTTTTCAAGTGGGGTTAGATTGTCGCGCCCGTAACACGGTTACAATCATGAGGAACTCTGAAAGGACAACGACCGTAACAGCGCCAAGCGTGTGATTGAGTGCGATCAAGCACCCAATAATAGGAACACGGATGGTCAGCGTTGCAAGAACAGGGAAAGACGAAGAATACATGACAACCTCAGTGATAGGGCGTCGAGTAGTATACGTGAATAAAGAATTGCGTCAAGGATAGGAAGAATTTGATTGTGGATAATTGAAATAACGTCCATTTTGAAACACACACTCATTTTCGATGAGAACACGATCAACGGCAACAAAAACATCGACATGAAAACGTGAGTGTTTTCGAGAAAATCCTGGTTTATTATAGATCGTATGTTTGGCTCCAAGCGACATGTGGACACCAGACATGCGTTCGTACGCTCCGATATCTACGAGTGTTTTTGTGCGTGTGAGTGCTCGGTTCAAACCGAACCCAAGTTCACGTAATCCAATTCGTTCTTCTTCTTCACGAATCAGATCAAGAACCGCATGAAATTCATCCGGGGCTCCTTGCACATCCACAATTTCTCCCATGTGGATTGTGACGGAAAACGGAGCATCCTGAACGCGCATACGAAACTCACGATCGCCAAATGCAAACAATGACACTTCCCCGTTCACACAGGACAAATCTTTTGGTTCGGTAAACACCTCTCCAATCGGAAACTGTCCACCGACATTTTTCATTCCTGTATAGTCGCCAATGTTTAGTTTTGCATCTTCAAACCCTCCTTGATACTCCAACACACCAGCCGGAGTCTCAACACGAATTGTCTGAGCGACGTCGATCTTTTTCTTGAGCGAGTGTCCGACCGTTCGATAATAATCCGCGTCGTATTCTAATGCCGACAAATACGTCGGAATTTCAGAAGAAGGAATGCGATCGAGATGCCCATACTCAATCACTTTAATTTTGAGTTTGAACAACTCCACGCGCAAACGAAATTCATTCAACCGAAAACTTCCTGACTGAATCAAAACGATAAAATCGTTTTCTCCATGACTCATGAGTAACGCAAGTGCCTCATCGGTTGACACGGATTCAAAATTCACAAACTGCGCCGATGGAATTGCCTCGCGATACGCATCCGTAATCGTCCGAGCGAGTTCCGACTGTGTATCAAACAAAACAAACGCCCGATGTGCTTCATCAAACTGGATCGATTGAGAAATGGTATTTTTGATGGACTGAATCAAATCTGTCATACCGACAAAAAAGGATTTTCTATGTCGAACACCACACGTGCAGACTGATTGTTAAACAGCTCTTCGTCGAACCCGTATTTGCGAGCATACATCGTCGCGACCTGACAAAACAAAGCGGTCGAATAATCAAACCCAATTTTTTGTGAAACGGTTCGTACCATTTCTTCGTTTGGACCTTCAACTTCCACAAACGGTTCCAAAAACGGCCATTCGTCGATCGTGATTTCCACTCCGTCAAGCGTCCATAATTCGCGTCGAGTTTCCTGATACGCTTTTTGTTCCGCACCAATCATCGTCAGTAACTGAACGGTATTTTGAAAATCATCCACCTTCACACAAATTTCCTTCTGATCTTCAATCGTATCCCCATGAACCACCTTCAAACTCATCGTAACTTTATCGCCTTCATCTCTTACACGCAACCACCCTCCGGGAATCTCATGTCCTTTCGGTAAATAAAAAACCACCCGCTTTTGCATGTACTCCGGTCGAACAAGGACAGCCCCTGCCGCCACTAACTTCTGATGAACGTCTACCTTATTTATCTTCTCAAATGTCGCTTCGTATTCAATGTTCATACGTTGACAGTAAACACTCTTTTTTCTCCTTCGTCCACCCCTTAATCTCCGCTTCCCTTTTCCGCGCCTCTGTCCCATTTTTCATTCTCTGAACCCAAACTAATTTCACCGGCCCTCGCCCTCGCACATATTTCGCTCCCGTCCCCAAATTATGTTTCAAAACTCGAGCCTCAACATCCATGGCAATCCCCGTATACAAACTCGCATCTGTACAACGCACGATGTAAACGTACCACGGGTGAGGCATATCATTGAGACTTATGAGACCTCTGCTTCTGGAACAAATTTAACGGAAAGCGAATTCACGCAATGACGCGTATCTTTTTTTGTCATCTGCTCTCCTACAAACACATGTCCGAGATGACCATCGCAGTTGGCGCAGACGATCTCCGTACGCAGACCGTCAGCATCAGGAACGCGACGCACCGATCCAGGAATATGATCATCAAAACTCGGCCAGCCACAGCCAGAATGAAATTTTGTTTCCGAAGAAAACAGCGGGTTGTTGCACCGCCGACAGACGTACATCCCTGGCACAAACTGATCGGTATATTCACCTGTAAACGGGGCTTCAGTTCCCTTGTGCACGATCACGCGTTCTTCTTCGGGAGTGAGGGGGTTCATAACTGTTCAATCTTTGCTGCAAGAATGAAATCGTTTTCTGATAGGCCGCCGACAGAATGGGTTGAAAGCTCAAGGGTGACTTTGTTATAGAGAATATGAATGTCGGGATGATGATTTTCAGCGTTCGCTATTCCAGCAACCTTATTCACGAAGTCCATCGACTGGACAAAATCAGCGAACTGAAACGTGCGACGAATTTTTTTGTTATCGACCAGATCCCATGCAACCGTAAGTTTTGTAAGCATGTCATTGATCGCTGTTTCATCGAGCGGTTGCGTTCCACCTTCGCAAGCGGTGCAGATTTTGGAAGTTAGATCGGATGTCATAGAGGTATTGTACTCTTAATTACAGGCTAAAGTTTATAAATAGCATGATCGCCGACGGAATGGAGAATTATTCGATCTTTGAACACTTCAAAAATAACGCGTGTGTTGCAAACGTATACCTTAAAATAACGCTTTGACGAGCTTACGTAAATCACCCTCCAGAAGCTTTCCTTCGTAAGCCTCTTTTTGAGACAACAACACCGCGTTGACCGTTTCTTCTAAACCATTTTTGACCGACTGAGTAATCGTATCTTCCGGATGCGTCGTGAGTGATACAGAAAAAATAGACATAAATAATGTACAGAAGAGATCCCCATAGATAATATCTATGTCATCATATAAAAGCCGATTGGTCAAACTTACTCACTTCAATTTTTCTTTGGACACGGATCTCCGATTTTGTGAAAATGATAACAGAAGGGACAGCGAGAAAACTGAACCATGTATCGACGAAATAGCATAAACCCAAGAAGGAGGAGACAGGCGATGGGAATAAAAATAGCAAGTGTGTGGGAAATCGATTGCGAAGAATCGTCGATTGCAGCAAAAATCTTGAATGCGATAAATAAGAGGTTCAAGCCAACGAGAAACGAGATGGCGCGGACAGTATCGATCTGTTTTTTGAGATTACTCATAGCTGACTGTTGGTTGTTGCAAGAAACACTGCGACGATGGCAGCGGTTTCGGCGCGGAGGATGCGTGGACCGAGGCTAGCTACATGATATCCTGTGGTGCGCATTTGTTCCACCTCATCGTCGGTCCATCCGCCTTCAGGGCCAACGAATAGGCCAAGATTCATAGCCACTTTAGTGGCGTCAGGTCTGGATGGGACTAAAGTCCCTGTGAAAGCTGAACCGCCGAGGTCGAAAAGGATGTTTGTGTTGTTTTGCTTTGCGTGGATGATTGCTTCTTTGAAAGATAATGGTTCTGTCACGATCGAAACGATTCCTCGCCCGCTCTGCTCTGCAGCTTCTTTGGCTATTTTCTGGAGTCGATCAATTTTCAACCCAAGCTTCACGGTCCGTGCCGTAACAATCGGAACAATTTCTGCGACTCCACACTCGGTTGCTTTTTGTACCACGAGTTCGAAGTTCTCGCGCTTCAACATGGCACAGTAAAGGACCGTTCGAAAAGAACTTTCTGTCATGACTTCCCGACGATCAAGAACATCGACAACAACACCATTCCTGGACGGGACTAAAGTCCCTGTGAACCCTGCATTCCTAGGGACTTTAGTCCCATCCAGTGCTGTAATCTGCACCGTCGCCTCACTTCCCTTTCCATCACACACAACAAACCGATCCCCAGCATCCATCCGAAACACATTCCGAATCTGATTCGTTGTTTCTCGGTCCGTAATAGTGAGTTGATCTGCAGTGAGGTCAAGGTTCAAGATAAAGCGATGGAGGTGCATAGCTAGGACACGGTTACTTTAAGTTTCGCACCAAGAGCATTGGCGAGACGGTAGAAGAACACCATGGTCGGATGATACGTACCGGATTCAAATCGCGAAATGGCCGACTGTTTCGTTCCCATCTTTTTTGCAAGCTCTGCCTGTGACATATTCTTTTGATTTCGCGTACGAATTAAAAGAGAAATCACCTCGTATTCTGGACCAAGTTCATCATACAGCCTGCGAACTTCCTTGTTCTTCAGGGCGGCTTGTTTAAATTCCTTGTGAGATATCATATGCATATATTATAACAGATCCGTTATTTCCTTTCAAGGGCGTCTTTTCGACAAAAGGCTAACCTCATGTCACGGCGAGATATTTTTTCAGATTTCTTAAAAAATGCTTGTATCTCAGAGTGAGCGTATTGAATTTCCATATGTGTATTCTCAAAAATAAAATTCCCCGCAGACAATGTGTGGGGAATTTAACTTCCTTCTCATTACACCAGAAAAAATCGCTTTTGTCAACGCTTGTTCTGTGGATAAAACGATTGGTCGAGACAGAAAGACCACTCTCGAACTGACTGTCGACATAATACTGTCGCTGGAACGCTACGTCAACGCAAACGATGTGATGCAGGAACTTGTGGACTGGCGGCCGAGAATACCTACCTTTGTCGTTTCGTTGTAGGGGCATAAGATAGCGTAAACCTGAATGAAAACTCTATGAGACAGAAAGGTAATCAGACCGACCTTGCCGGAGCGTTGCAACAGAGCAAACCAACCAGCTCGCCGCCGACTGTTGGGAGAGACGGAACGGCTGTTTGGCATCATGGTGAAACTGACACGCGAGCTGGCGCAGGATGCAGCTGCGCCGACTTTCCAAAGGCGTGAGAACCCGTTGCAAACAGACATCCTCGACATTTGTTCCGTTTCAACATGGCAGGCATAGCCGCTATCCGTGCTATTTTGATCGTTTCTTGACCAGTTATTGACCATCCATGTGGCGAGAGTGTTTCAACAAAGGCAGACAAAAAAGCCCCCGCGTATTTACAGAGGCTTTTTGCGCGAGGCCTACTCCTCGTTGTATGAAAGCCCACGAGAAAAAGTCTCAATTTGTTTGTACAGCTCGTACACATCAGTAGTCATCTTGGCCAATTCCACCGCCTTGTCATAAACCTGCTTGGCGACCTCTGGGCGGCGTGTCAAACCAAGGACTTGATCGGACACTCCACGTTTACGACCCTTGCTAAGGTCAATCTGCGGAAAAAAGATCCTGTATACGTCATTGCCGCGATCCCAACCTACACTGATTTCCGTACCGTTGACTTTAGAAGCCTGATAAAATGAGGTGTCAGGGCCAGATTTCTTTTCGGGCGTCTTGCGTTCCATTTCTTGATCTGCTTCATCCTCGTCCGTATCGTATTGAAGTCCACTTTGCAAAGCCTCGATCTTTTTGTAGAGCTCATAGACATCAGGCGTCGTTTTTGCCAACTCAACTGCTTTCTCATAAACCTGCTTGGCGACCTCTGGGCGGCGTGTCAAACCAAGGACTTGATCGGACACTCCACGTTTACGACCCTTGCTAAGGTCAATCTGCGGAAAAAAGATCCTGTATTTGTCATTGCCGCGATCCCAACCTACACTGATCTGGACGCCATTGACGGTTGAAGCCTCGTGAAACTTCGCGGGCGCTTCGACTTTTTCGGTTTCTTTCTTTGGAGCCTTCCAGTCCATGCCCTCATGTCCGGTAAAACGTTCTGGCATAATATAACTTGATTAGCTGTTAGTTATTGTTGACGAAATTGTATCAAATACCCCCCCAATTGCCAGTGGTATAGTGTGGACGGCAATGTTGACCCCAAAAGACCTCTACGACGCCCTTGTGGCGTTTCATAAGTCACTCGAAGCGGGCAAGGTGGACATCACCAAGCTCCGGTTTGTGCTGTATGCCAATAAGTCAACAACGAGTAACGAACGGCAGGAGTGTTCTATTTCCGACCATAAAGCGGACTGCTCCGACGCAGCCGACCACCTTGGCATCCCTCGCGCCAACATCAAGGTCAGCGAGGAACAAGAAAGTACAAAAGAGTCGGACATCCGGCCGCATTTCAAACAGATGATCGAGGACATAAAGACGGGCAAATACGATGCGATTCTCACATGGCATCCTGACTGTCTCGCACGCAACATAGCAGACGCCGGAAAGATCATCGACCTATAGCCAGCGCAAGAAGAAGTCCCTGCGGGCGAAGGTCGTCGTGCAATACGTCCTCGACTTCCTTGCCGAGCACGTGTTTGCGACCAAGACGAACTACCAGCAGTTCTGCAAGACGGTACAGACGGAGAGCGCGGAGGTGCAGAAAGATTTGGGATGGCGCGACCAAACCATCCGTTTGTTCTTCTCGAACTTCATCGTGGACGAACAAAAAGTCGCTAACGTTAGCATGTGCCAACCGTATAGCGACTTCTTGATACAGGGTGATTTCTTGAATGGTCGGGCCAGCGGGACTTGAACCCGCGGCCTCTTGCCCCCCAGGCAAGCGCGCTAGCCATCTGCGCCATGGCCCGAACTGACGGCTAGTGTAGGTGATCGGAAAAGATTATTCAAACATCGGTGCGAAGGATTTTATTGTGCTCTGACAAACTTCTTGGTCAGTGTCACTTCGTTCTGAACACCATTCTGTTGCTTCATCTGTTGACGCGTTGTGGAACACAAGCATCCCTGTCATGCCGCGTATACACGCATCTCGAAATCCGTCTGGTGAAGAATCGCATACAGAAATGATTTCGTCTGATCGATCCGACCGGTCTTTCATGGCTTGCGATCCGACTCCTTGGACGCACATGCGTTCACCATCCCCTGCCCCACGACACCAATCCATGGCTTGACCATAGTCATGACCCTGCTGATCAAGATACCAAATCGGCGCGTATAAATAGCAATCGTTGCGACCAATGAGTCCTTCCTCGCAAGGAAAAAACGACGCATCGTTTTTTCTCCACTCTGTCGGATGGTATTCTTCCTCTGCGTTAAAATTTTCCATCCAAACGCCATTGATGCACGCAGACGCATCAGATAAATCCTGACACAAAGATAAAGCGATCGGCAAATCGTTTTCTGTATATGCCATGAGACCATGTCCAATTCCATGAACACATTCCCAACCAGAAAACGTCGCGGTGTCTTTTCCATCACAGAGTGTTTTCATAAGGCCGATCGGATCATCTGTCTGAACAAGAGCGGATTCAATCACGCCATGAATATACCCACCGTTGCACGACTCATCAGACGCATCGAGTGCAGACAAACTGTACTGATCAAATGCGTGATGCCCTAATTCATGCATCTGTTCGTGACAAATTTCTGCATTCGTTGTTGTGCGAGATATCTCCGTAATCTGATCTCGAATCTGATCAAGTGGTGTAAGCGCCGCACTCCCACAACCCGAAAAAACGAGAAGAGAACAGGCCAAAACAATACATCGATGCATACACAAAAATCATATCACAAAAATCCGACCTAACTTCAGATCGGATCTTGGTGCCCCTCGTTGAAATGCACGAACCGCGAAACGTTTCTGCGAATGTTTTCGTTTGATTCGTTCACGGTGATGAGAGCTTGTCGAGCCCACCATGTCGTGGGAAAAAAACGGTGCGGTTGGAATCGGTCTGGTCCAGTCCAGATACTCTGGAGGGCTCAAGATATCGACTCCGAAAAAAGTGCATGTGTTCCGGGACTCGCCATTTAGCGAGAGGCCATTTAAGCGTAACACGCTCGCAAATCTTGGCAAGAGCAAATTTATTGGGTTTTCCACGACTCCTCCACATCTTTGTCCACTGTCTTATCCACAGCACAAAATGTGCTCAAGAATTTCTTGATCATTTCATTTGCCTCCGGAGACTCCCGAAGCGACTCACGAAGCGTGGAAATCGTTTCTGGAGTGATTTTGTATTCCTGAGCGTAGTAATTGACACGATACATCGTTCCCTCTATATCTAGTTCTGGATGAAATGTGAGTGCGTAAAAAGGTTCATTCGGAAAACTCCATGCTTGATTCCAGCTCCTATCGGATGATGCAAGATGAACGGCTCCATCAGGCAACACCGTCAAGTGATCTTTATGACCTAGTTGCACATCAAACTGCTTTGGAAGAAATGCAAAAAGAGGATCCTGATCTCCGACTTCTGATTTTGTTACAACAAATGTCCCAACCTCTGCACGCGATTCATCATTTTCAACACGACCCCCAAGAACATGCGTTATAATTTGAGCGCCGAAACAAATTCCAAGCGTCGGAATCTTTCGTCGACGTACTTCTTCGATAAGCGGTGTAACAGAAACGAGTATTTCTGGAATATCTCCGCGTGAAATCAAATAGTCTCCAGAACCACCGAGAATCAACGCGTCTATTCCATCGAGAAGATTCAAAGATGCTTCTTGGCGCGTCGTGTCGACACGAACGAAATCTGATTCTGGTCGATCGGAGTACTTCAAGATAAGGTCAAATTCATGCTGTGCAATGGTCTGGTCTGGACGGAATTGTAATAGAAGTATTTTCATAACGCCGCAAGTATAAAATAATGTGGGAAGAAAAACTAGGCCCGAGTGTGGGCCTAGATACGGGCGGACGATCCAAGCGAACGGATCGAACCAAGATCGATCGAAAACGCATTGAGGTTTCGGCCAACTTCAGCACTGAACTGACCCATCTCAACCAACTGATCGACAAGCTTGCGACGGACATCACGAAGCGTCAGTTCACCTGCAAGAAACCGTTTTTGCAGATCATCTGGCATTTCATCGACTTCGGAAACGATTGCGTCGACGTATTCTTCGCATGCATACAGCGAAGGCGAATGCAGGCTGGCATTCGTGAGAGTCACACGACCGTCAAGAAGAAGTTTACACGTAGCTTCGGAGAACGTTTCGAGCATGGAACGAAGTGTCGACATGGTGTATCCCCCAAAAAAATTGAGCTCCCGCGGGATTGCGGCAGCTCTTTCACCTACAGATTGAATGGCTTTGACCATGATCACTGTGTGAGAGCTGACGCAGATGTATTCCAAATAAATGCAACAAAGCTGCGAAGAACGCAGGTTGCTGGCATGTGCTTAGAATAAGACTGTTGAGCTATCATACCTATTAAGGATACGGTGAGTACTTTTTGTGGTCAAGGAACTTATCCACAGTTCGACTACCTCAGTAGACCTGTTGGCAAATAAAAAGATCGTCCCAGCCGGACGATCAAGAATGTTTTATGACACCGTTGCGTTGTTTGCGTTGGTGCCACCAGCCGAGATTTTCGAGTTGACGCTCGAGGAGCATTTTTTGTAATGCATCTGACTCCCATGTTTTTTCTTCCAGAAAGATTTTTCCTGGATACAACATAGGGAGAATGTCTTTCATTCCCTGTCGTAATTTGTACACGGTGTGATTTTCGTCATCAAGCGCGTACTGTGCAGAATAGTATCCGCTAAACAGGACGATCTGAAACTCATACCAACGACCGTGCCAGTGAACGGCAAGTTGTTTCTTGCGATAGTTTGGAGAGGTGTGCGGGTTCGTCACATCCGCCCCGACTCCGGTCTCGACCGTCAAGTTATCGCCGTCTGATTTTACATCTGCTCCAGAGGCAACAAGAAACCATTCTAGTTCTTCTGCGAGTGCGATCGCATCCTCAGTGGACTGTACAACGAATTTAAATCCACAGCGATCTTTTACAAGATACGGATCTTGACCCTCTTTTGGTGCATTGAGTTGTTTGACCAATTTCACAACCGTACGAAAACGATCTTTTGGTCTCACATCGAATCGAAGAACGATGCCTTCTTTGGTAACGCGACATAAACTGTTATGTTTGCGCTGTACCAGGTTTGGAAACTCACCTGAAACATCGTAGGACACCCCCTTCACGCGAAACATGTCTTGTGCATCGTGATAGGTATAGATGTCGAGGTCACGTGTCGTTCCTGAAAAAATCCGTCGTTGCAACAGGTCGATCATGCCACGCATATCTTCTTCAACGCGATTCATGGAATCAATGCGTTCAAGCTGATACATAGCAATAGCAAGGTCTGTGAGACACAACGCTTCAAATCGTTGCTGAACAATGAGACGATCGCTTCCTGCGATATCCGCAAGTTCGAGCAGATCAAGTGGATTTGATGTTGCAAACACCGACCCGATCATGTGCAACTCATCGTAAATTGGCCAGGCAAGTTCTTTTGCAAGCAGAGCACGTCCATCACGTGCTTCTCGCACACGATTGGAAAGCAACTCCATATCCGTCGGTTTGCACCCTCGCAAAACAGCGAGACGTGTTCGAATCGCCTTCGGATCGCGTTCACCTGTCCAGTCTTTTCTCCACTCCAAAACCAGCTTCAACGAATTCATGCGTCTCCTGTGAATGAGCTTCCGGTACGGTAAACTATTCGCTTGGTTTTATCAAGACTGCATCAATTTCTGCACTCGTTAGCAACCGTCGGACACGATCGATTTGAGCGGTACACTCAGGTTTGCTCAACGCTACTGGACGCAAATCTCCTTTAACACCGAGCATAAACCGAGCTCGCATACAAAACTGTTGTAACCACAAAAGTGCTGCGTCGTGCTTGGCGGTTTTTTCCGAATCTGAATCCTGACGCATCATGAGAATTTTCTCAAGACTTGGATGTGGAAACGGCGGACCTGTGTGCTCACGTTCAGCAATAGGCTGATTCGCCGCACGGATCTCTGCACGAAACCGTTCGCTCTCCTGCGCGACTTTCGGATCCATCGGCTTTCGATTTGCCATGTAGTCTCCCATATCGAACTACGGTTCGAAGTAAAAGGTAAAAAG
>CALRHL010000016.1 GCA_943359455.1 Candidatus Uhrbacteria bacterium RIFOXYB12_FULL_58_10 | reverse complement strand
ATCTGGCAAGGCATCCTCATCCTCGTCATTCTCAAACGAAGGATTCTGCACCAAGTTCAAGACAAGCGAATCGTCGATCGCAAAAACTTCTGTACATCCTACCGCATCTTCTGAACACTCTTCGACGTTATTGTTGAAGTACATACGATCTTCGTACGCATACGTTTCGTATGATTCCACTGTGCCGCCTTCGGTGTTGTATGTATAGTCTGTGCGCGAAGTCGAAGAGGAAAGATACGAGCGAATATCATCTTCTCGACTCGCCGTGGTGTACACCTCATCGCCAGGCAACCACAAATACTCGTCATCGGAGTCATCATCGGTCGTCCCCGCATCGTCGTAATATTTATTCGTGCGATACCACTCGCATCCCGCATTGTCAGCATCACAGGTACTGTATTCGACGGTGTTTAGGAGGTAATTTGCTGAATCATTTGTAAACGTATTTTGAAATGAAAGACATGTTGCGTACTGCTCGTCGCAATCTTCTCCCCGAAACTGCCATGCATTTGTTTCTTCTACACAATACCCATACCCTCCATCGCATTTCCCATTAGAATCTTCAGACAGACAGCTTGGAGTATCAGCACACACACCTGCACGACCACCGCTTAAATTAGAAATAAGCACTTCTCCATTTGCAAGCGCACGACATTGTGTTTCGGGTAATTTGAGAACCCAGTTTGGGTCGATAAGGTGACACCATTGATGAGAGTTGTCAATACCGCCCCCTTGATCACCACAATCGGCAAATCCATCGACAATTTCCTGAAGCGTAGAAGGATTTGTCGTGTCATTTCGACTCGCGGCCATTTCCCATCCCACAGGAAGAATACGAGCTTTGCGCATTTTTACTAAGTTTCCATAACAATATCCGTATGTATAACATTCTGGGTCCTGATTTTTTGCAACTCCTTCCCCTTCGTTAGGAAATAATGGCCAGTCTCCATTGATCAAACCTTCATCGATCGCTGCTTGGACAGTCATTGGGCTTCCTGCATCAACACGTGCAAGCGCTGCTGCAAAATTTGTATCTAAAACACAGTTATTGACATTGCGAACAGCAACGTAACCTGTCGGGCACGCAAGAAACTCTGATAAAACGGAATAATTTTCGATAGATGACGGTGTCGCAGCGATGAGAGAAGAGAAGCGCTCTTCTGCGTCTTCACGAGTTACCGTTGCGACATTTTCAACATCGCCAAATGGATCGATATCCGGCTGCACGTCGAATAAACCTGTGTAAAGTCGGTTCATGAGCGTAGAAAGAAGGGTATTTGTAAAGACTCCAGCGACGTGCATAAACATGCTGCTCAGGAGATCTTTGTTGTTGATCACAGCATTCATGGAAAATTCAGTTTTATTCTCTTTCGACTTGGTTACTTCATCATTGAAATTCTGCTGAATCGTTGAACCAGGTGTTGCGACTTGACCGGTTACGACATCGGTCACAGCTTTAAACCCACCAGAATTTACCTGCTCAAATAATTTAGCAGTCGAAGTTTGTAAAACCTGATCATGCACCTTTATATTCAGTCCAATCGACGCAGATAATTCATTCTGGCCTGGTTTAAATCCGTCTGCAACCGCTTTCAAGACGGTTTGGGATGGATTTGTTGCTGTTTCGAGTGTTGTTGAAATAAAAGAATCCCAGTTTGATAGAACATCCTGAAATTTACACAATGGTTCTCGAGGTTTATATGCCTGCTCTAATCCAATGGCAAGGGATAAAGCAAAAATCGGATTTGTTGGAGCACAGATGTTAAAATCCATGTTCAAAGCAGCCATACTCAGATCGGCGAGCTGACCGACAGCTTCTCCAGCAATATCAAGCCCAAAATCTTCCCACGCTTTATCCGCACTCTTTGCATTAAACAAAGGTGTTTCACCTTCTCCACCTGTTGCAACCCAAATGGCTGCTTCATAGGTAAGACGATCAATAAAATAAAAAGCGATGTTCAAAACAGCAGTGAGAAGCGCAACCTGAATCGCTGGTTTCACGAGTGTATCATCAATTTGCTGAGCAGCTTCGTTCGTTCCTTCACATGGGTTGGCTCCAGGACTTGTTGGTACACGACAGGCAGCGGTTGCCGAAATAATGCTTGCACTTGGAAGACTGGATGCAGGTTCACGTGCGAAAGTCGGACGAGCAAATGCAAAAACTCCAAACAAATACACACCCACCAAACTTGTGGTGATAAGAACTGTTACGAATCGTTTGAGCATGGATTTCATAGTGGACTATGGGGTCGTTGTCGTAGTTTCGGTTGTTGTATCAGACGTTGCAGCTGTTTCCTGTTGTCCTTGAAGCTGTTCCACCAGTGAACCAAGCTGACCATTTGCAGACGCATCGGAAACGGTTTGATTGAACAGTTGTTGCAATTGTTCGTCGGAAATTTCATCAATTTTGTCAGCGGGCACACCTGCGTTTATGAGCGCCTTTCGAATTTCGTCCATGGTAATCGACTGAATATATTTTTGAATATCCTCCTCTGATTGCAATTCAAAATTCTTCAAATCATCACCAAACGGTGTGTTTGAAATCGAGTCAACAAAATCGCTTGCAGATGTATCATTTCCTGTTGAGTCGACGGTTGTGAGAACCGTTCCACACACCTTCCCCTCTGGACAGTTCGGATTATTCCCTGAGTACACCTCCTCCTTATCGCTGAACCCATCGGAGTCAGTATCTGAAACATACGGTGAGGTTTTGAAAACATACAGCTCGTCATAGTCGCTGAGTTCGTCGGAATCGGAGTCGCGAAGTTTCTGATCTTCTTTCTCCTTCTCCTCGCGCTGGTCGAGTGTGAGATACGGATCGGCATCGGCAATCTTTGCAAGTTGAATTTCAAACGGCCTTCGGATGTTTGCACCAAACGACATGGATCCAAGAATAATCCCTCCAAGCCCCAGAAACACAAGCAACACGAAAGCTCCCTTCTGTTCTTTCGTGAGTACTTTTCCTTTTTGTTTGAGGTTTGCTAAAAGGCCCATAGGTGGGTCGTCTGTATTATAACAGACCTGCGAGCGCAATCCAATTGTGGACAGAAAGATTTTCTGCGCGAGAAGTCGGTGGAAGTCCAATCGAGATGAGGTGAGCTTTGATGGTTTCTGCGGAAGCGATCCCTGGCCCTGCAAGATTGTTGTGAAGTTGCTTGCGACGGGAAGAGAAGCCAATTTTAGCGAGTCTTATTACCTCCTCATTGTTCGTCCTATTGGTCGAATTTGTCCTATCAAACCGTACAACAGCCGAATCGACTTTCGGGGCTGGGCGAAACGCAGAAGCGGGGACGTTTATTACTTTCGAGACATTTGCGTACAACTGACAGACGACGGACAGCAACGACATGTTCGGAGGTTTCGCCGTGATGCGGTCGGCGACTTCTCTCTGAACCATTAATACCATGCGAGACGGTGGATGTTCTGCGGTGAGAAATGTTTCGAGAATTTTGGAAGTGATGTTGTAGGGGATGTTGGAGATGAGTTTGTAGTTGGTAGTTTGTAGTTGGTAGTTGAGGGAGGAAATAACGGAAAAAATGTCTCCTTCGATAAGATGAATCTTATCGCCAAATTTTTCTTGCAATGGCGCGATGAGATCGTGGTCAGCTTCAACCGCAGTAACCTGTGCTCCTGCTGCGACGAGTGCAGCCGTCAGGATTCCTGTTCCGGGGCCAATTTCAAGAACGGCTTCGCCTGGCTTAATCTCGGACGCCGCGATAATCTTCTCAACGACACGTTGATCAACAAGAAAATTCTGGCCAAATGATTTTTTTGCTCTGATCATATCCGAACACTCCCTTGTCGGAGCACAATCACCTTTCCTTTCTTTACCATCACGATCGTGGACGGTTTTCGGT
The DNA here is from genome assembly GCA_943359455.1 of Candidatus Uhrbacteria bacterium RIFOXYB12_FULL_58_10. Lineage (GTDB taxonomy): Bacteria > Patescibacteriota > Patescibacteriia > UBA9934 > GWF2-40-263 > YC12-FULL-57-11. Next base: position 18,816 of record CALRHL010000016.1, on the reverse strand, counting down.
ATGGAAGTGGACCTGCATCAATAACAAAATCTGGTTCTGGGTGTTTTGCAGCGCGACGTTGACGATCGAACGTTCGAACCGAATAACAGGCAGACAATCCAGACACATTCGCACTCGTCGCAACGATCGGTGCCCCAACCCCTTTTGCAAGCGCCCGGGCAATTGAATGAGACGAAACACGAACTGCCACTGTCCCGTCATGACGAACCACGTCACGAGCAAGACCTTTTCCTACTTTTCCAACAACCGTCAGCGCTCCAGGCCAGTATTTCGCGACAAGCGAGTCAAGAACAGGATCAATCGCAACATACTCCTCTGCCATTTCCCGATCCGAAACAATCAAAGGTGGAGTCTTCTCCGGCTCACGTCCCTTAATTTCAAAAACCCGCCGGACAGCCCGAGGATTCCGCGCATCCGCTGCAAGCCCATACGCCGTCTCTGTCGGAAACAAAACAACCCCTCCTGCCTTCAACACTTCAATCGCGCGAACAAGTTCGGCTTTCATATTTCATTTTTTGGCTGTCCGTGCACGAAACCACTCAACTGTCCTCTTTAATCCATCATCCAAACTTACTTCCTGCTTCCATCCTAACTCGCGCTTAGCTTTCGTCGCGTCAAGTGCCGAACGCATCACTTCGCCTTGACAAGACGCCCCGTGAACTTCTTTTTGCTTTGCGCCCGTCAACCGATTCACCTTCTGAAAAATCTGATTTACATTCGTTTCAATCCCAGATCCAATATTATAAATTCCACTCACATTTTTTTCCATGGCTAACATGTGTGCATGAACAATATCTCCAACATACACATAATCCCGCGTCTGTTTCCCTGTTCCATTAATCACACACTGTTCGCCTTTCAACATTTTTTGCGCAAACAGTGAAATCACGCCCGCATAACTTCCGCGCAGAGCCTGACGTGGGCCGTACGCATTTGCTAATCGAAGCGTTACAGTCGGCAATCCATGAATACGATGCTCAAACGCAAGATACATTTCAGCAGTACGTTTCGCGATCCCGTACGGAGAAATCGGATCCACAACGACCTTTTCCGAAAACGGCGGACGCAAATCATCAGGATAAATCGCGCCACCACTTGAAGTAAACACAAACTTTTTCACCCCAGCTTTTGCCGAAGCGTGCGCCATCGCAAGCGTCCCCATAATGTTCACTCGTGCATCCCCTGGAGGATCCGCAACCGAACATCGCACATCAATCTGCGCCGCAAGATGAAACACAACGTCTGGTTTAATCTTCAGAATCAGCTTCCCAAGCCCTGGATGTAAAACAGACGTCTTATAAAAAACCGCATTCGGATTCACATTCGATTTGTGTCCACTCGAAAGATCGTCGATGACATACACTTTGATTCGCCGCTTAATAAGCGCGTCCACGATGTGCGATCCGATAAATCCCGCTCCACCTGTTACGAGGGCTGATTTGTATTTAGGCATAAGACTTTAGGCTTTAGGCCGAGAGGCCAGTTGGTTTCGTAAAAAAGCTTCCATAAATCCTTCTAGATCCCCGTCAAGCACACCTCGTGTGTCTGATGTTTCATACTCCGTTCGATGATCCTTCACGAGTTGATACGGTTGAAGAACATAACTGCGAATCTGATTTCCCCAATCTGCACTCTGGTATTCTCCGCGCAGATCAGATTTTTCTTGTTGACGTTCTTGTAATCGTATCTGAAACAGCTTTGCTTTCAAAATCTTCATCGCGGTTTCCTTGTTTTGCTGCTGACTGCGTTCATTTTGACAACTGACGGAAATTTTTGTCGGAAGATGAACAACACGAACAGCGGAATACGTCGTGTTCACGCTCTGCCCTCCGTGTCCACCAGCCATAAATGTATCGATGCGCAAATCGTCTGGTTTGATTACAACTTCTTTATCAAGATCATCTAACTCTGGCAAAACTTCGATCAATGCAAACGTCGTATGACGCATTTTTTCCGCATCAAACGGCGAGATGCGCACAAGCCGATGCACACCTGCTTCGGATTTTAGATATCCATAGGCGTAACGTCCAGTAATACGTAACGTCAAACTCTTATACCCAACTTCTTCCCCACGTGACTCATCAAGAATCTGAATATCCCATCCTTTTCCTTCACTAAAACGCAAAATCATCCGCATGAGCATCTGTGTCCAATCATTCGCCTCGGTCCCCCCTTGCCCTGCATGAAACGCCACAATCGCGTTTGCCCCATCGTACGCCCCAGAAAACATCGTCGCAAATTCCATTTTTTTAAATTGTGCTTCCAACTCCGCTAATTTCCGTTCAATTTCCCGCTCTCCTTCTCCAAGGCCTGCCAATATCTCAATATCCTCAATATCTTTTAACAGCCCTTCCCATTCCGAAACTTCCTTTTGCAAATCCGAAACGCGTTTCGTAATCAATCGTGCATGCTCCGCATTTGACCAAAAATCAGGCGCGTTCATCTCCGCTTCATGAACGGCAATATCCGCCTTCACGCGATCAAGGTCAAAGTAACCCCCACGTTCGCAATATGCGCCCGCGGAGGTCTGAAATGAGAGAAATGGTTGAAGAATACATATTCTACGATCAGATTACCAGAGAGTGGTGATTTAAACTAGGGACCTCAGACAAGTTATCCACAAATTTTGACTAATTTGTGGATTTATGATACCATCTTTATATATGATTTCACGTATTTATAGTAATCTTGAAACATTTTTGGAACCAGGACGCGTTTTAGCTATTTTTGGTCCAAGACGAGCGGGAAAAACAACGTTAATTCAACAATACCTCGCCACAACACATTGGAAATATAAACTCGACTTTGGAGATAATATACGCACCCAAGAGATCCTTTCTTCTAGAGATTTTAAGAAAATACTCGATTATGCAGAAGGTTACGATCTGCTTGTGATCGACGAAGCACAGGAAATCCCCCACATAGGACTTGGTTTAAAAATTCTTGTAGATCACATGCCGTCGCTACGTATTATTGCAACCGGGTCGTCCTCATTCGAACTTTCTAACCAGATTGGCGAACCACTTACGGGACGAAAACGTACATTAACATTGTATCCTATTTCCCAACAAGAACTCGCAACAAAATGGAATTCTCACGAAATGCACGAGCATATTGAAGACATTTTAATTTTTGGAAGTTATCCAGAAGTTCTCACAGCAAAAACAAAAGAAAAAAAGCGTGAACTTTTAAACGAACTCGCAAATTCTTATCTCCTCAAAGATATCCTCGCGCTTGAACAGGTAAAAGGTTCAAAATATTTACTTGACCTTCTAAAACTACTCGCATTCCAAATAGGAAAGGAGGTGTCTTATCAAGAACTTGCGAGACAGTTACATTTATCTGTAAAAACCGTGCAACGCTATCTCGATTTATTTGAGAAGGCGTTTGTTGTCGTGCGGGTTGGTGGATATAGTCGCAACTTACGCAGCGAAGTCAGTCGAAAAAGCAAATATTATTTCTACGATACAGGGTTACGTAATGCCATTATCTCTCAATTTAATGACGTAAGTGATCGATCTGATGTTGGAGAGCTCTGGGAAAATTTTCTCTTTATTGAACGAATGAAATACCGATCCTACCAAAACATCTACGCAACTTCTTACTATTGGCGAACGTATAATGGCCAAGAAATTGACTTGGTTGAGGAAGGTGAAGGTGAGTTGCGAGGGTACGAATTTAAATGGTCCTCAAATCGCCGACCATCTACCCCTACTCTCTGGAAGGAAACTTATCCAGACGCAACGTTTGAATTTATTAATCCAGAAAACTTTTTATCTTTTGTCACATTGAAAAATTCCTAAAGGTCTCCCTATATCTTCACTCGCTTCGCCCACTCTCCAAGCACCGGCATCTCCCACATCTTGCCGTTGAGCGCGTTCACGAAACCGAGAATAAGGAGGATGAGAAGCCAAACAGAGCCGAGCAACCAGACGATGGTTCCAAGAATAGGAACGATCTGTCCGATCCAGAGCAAGATCCAGACAATGAGCACGACAAGCGACTGCTTGCCATGATGCTGTGCAAACGTCGAGTCTTTGCGTGTTAAGAGTGGAATAAGACAAAGGATTCCGAAATAACCGATTGCGGCTATATATTTTTCTTGCTGTGTGACGGTTAGTTCATTCATACGTGTTCTACTGTACCCAAAAACACCCGCGTTGTCCACGGGTGTTTTCGTTTTCTATCACCTTGTCACTTTATCACTTTATCACTATATCACTTATCTAGTACATCCCCATGCCTCCACCCATTCCACCTCCTCCTCCGCCGTGACTGCCTGCTGGTTCTTCTTTCTTTGGAATATCTGTGACTACACATTCGGTTGTGATGATCATAATGGCAATTGATGCGGCGTTTTGAAGCGCGAAACGAGTGACTTTTGCTGGATCTATGACACCAGCTTTTACGAGGTCTTCATATACGTCCGTTGCGGCGTTGTAGCCGACCGAATCTGTCTCGTGTTTTACGCGTTCAACAACGACGGAACCGTCCTTGCCAGCGTTTTGTGCAATCATGCGCATTGGTTCTTCGAGAGCTCGTCGCAAAATGTCGAATCCAATTTGTTCATCTTTGTCTACACTGGTGTTGCTAAGAACGCTTGCCGCACGAATGAGAGCGACACCGCCTCCTGGCACAATTCCCTCTTCCACAGCCGCCTTTGTTGCTGCGACTGCGTCTTCGATACGATGCTTTTTCTCTTTCATCTCCGTCTCTGTCGCGGCACCCACCTTAATCACCGCCACACCACCAGCAAGTTTCGCCATGCGTTCTTGCAGTTTCTCAACTTCGAACTCGGATTCTGTACTCTCGATTTGCTTTTTGAGAGACAGAACGCGGTCTTCAATCATCTTTTTGTCTCCAGCTCCACCAACAATTGTCGTGTTCTCTTTGTTCGCAACAATTTTTGTCGCGCGACCAAGATCAGCAATTTCTGTTGTTTCCAATTTCAATCCAAGATCTTCTGTGATCACTTTTCCACCAGTCAAAATCGCGATGTCTTCAAGCATTGCCTTGCGACGATCACCAAATCCAGGTGCTTTGATGGCAAGTGTTGAAAACGTTCCGCGCAACTTGTTAACAATAAGTGTCGTGAGCGCTTCTCCATCAACATCTTCTGCAATGATGATCAGTTCTTTCTTCCCGGTCTTCGCAATACTTTCAAGCACAGGCAAAATTTCCTGAATCGAAGAAATTTTCTTATCGGTAATGAGGATATGTGCATCGTGATATTCGGCTTCCATGCGCTCAGTGTTCGTGATCATGTATGGCGCAATGTAGCCTTTGTCAAACTGCATTCCCTCGACCACTTCCACTTCAATTCCAAACGACTGCCCTTCTTCAACGGTAATCACGCCATTTTCTCCAACCTTTTTCATTGCTTCTGCAATCACCGAACCAATCGCGTCGTCATTCGCAGAAATCGATGCGACCTGTTTAATTTCGTCACCTTTAATCGGTGTGGCAATTTTTTTGATTTCTGCCACAAGCAGATCAACACCTTTTTCAATTCCGCGTCGAAGCGCCTGTGGATTTGTTCCTGCGGTAACGTTGCGCAACCCTTCTGCAATCATCGACTGCGCAAGAACCGTTGCGGTTGTTGTTCCGTCCCCAGCAACATCGTTAGTCTTGGAAGCAACTTCTTTCACTAATTCTGCACCGAGATTTTCAAACTTATCTTCAAGCTCAATTTCCTTCGCAACGGTCACTCCATCTTTTGTGACGGTCGGCGCACCATATCCGCGATCTAAAATAACGTTGCGTCCTTTTGGACCAAGTGTCACTTTCACCGCGTTCGCGAGCTTATCGACTCCACGCTTTAAAGCATGTCGAGCATCTTCATTAAAAGAAATTTGTTTTGCCATATTATTCAATCACTGCCATTACGTCGTCGGCTTTAATTACAAGATATTCTACATCGTCAACTTTTACTTCGTCCGGTGCATATTTTTTAAATACAACTTGGTCGCCAACTTTTACATCAATAACCGAACGCTGACCATTTTCAAGCATACGACCAGGACCGACCGCAATGATTTCCCCACGTTCTGGACGTTCTTTGTTCACTGTTTCTGGAATGATAATTCCAGACGCAGACATTTCCTCCTTGGCAACTGGTTTAACGATCAAATGATCACCAATGGGTTTAAGGGACATAAAGAAAGATGTTTTAGAGGCTTTAATGGATTTAGGATGATGATGTTGGCAATCTTACTCCTTGAGTGCTAATCGTCAAGACTGTCAGACGATCTCAAGATTCCCGGCTCTAAGAGCCGGGCAGACCAATGTTTACAAGGGTCGCCCGGCTCTTAGAGCCGGACAGACTTTCTTAGAGCCGGACAGACTTTTCAAAAAAAAGGCGAAAGTGAAAGCGAGGAGGATGAGGCCGGGCCAGAGAGAAAAGAAGTAGTGGTCGAGGAGCAGAAGGATAAAGAGAGTGGATAAAAAAGTGATTGAGGTTATTAAGGTGATTGAGGTGATTTTTCTTTCAAAAATTAATCTGAAAAAACGAACCAGAACAACGAGACCTAGGATTCCTGTTTCGGCGAGGAACAAGAGGATCGTGTTGTGGATTGGTTGGTAGGCGTACGTGGGACGACCAGGAAAGACGGTTGCAAGCGCGAGGGTGTAGTTGCCTGGACCAACACCCGTAAAAATATTCTGACGAATCACGTCGTCCCAGTCACGATATCCAGAAGTGCGTTCGGAGATAGAAATTGATTCCAGACGATTTGATGGTTGAAATCGCGAAAAGATTGCTTGGTGGAAAAGGGTGACGGTGGCGAGAACTGTCACGGTAATTGTTATCAGAAACCAATATACTATTCTGTCATTGCGAGCGATTTGAGGGAGCGTGGCAATCTCCCGACTGTCAGTGCTGATAGATGATTGCTTCGTCGGCTGATGCCTTCTCGCAATGACAAACGAACTGATCCAGACAAGTACGCCAACCGCAAATGCGAGCCAGGCGCTTCGGGAGAAGGTGAGAACGAGAGTGGAGGAAAGCACTGCTACGGATACGAACGGGACTAAAGTCCCTAGGAATCTGTTCTTAGGGACTTTAGTCCCGTTCGTGTTCGAGTACCAGCCATGCCAGCCACAGACAAGTAGCCCGATCGCCAAATATCCCCCAAAAATATTTGGGTGAGGAAACGTACCATACGCTCTCAGAAGTCGTCCTGAAGCAGTTTCTACAACGGAGGCTCCGAGCGTTGCGGCGTCGTGTGCGGCGAGACCAAGACCAGAGTTTGCTGGAGATAGTCCTGTCAGTACTTGGTACCACGCGAAGATGGATGGAAGGATGAGACTCGAAACAAATGCGAGTCCAACGTGCAGGAGTGATGTACGACGATCAATCATGAGAAAAAAGAGGGCGATGGCGGCAAGGATGTGAATAATGGTCCCAAGTGCAAGCGAGATATTTTGCGACCAAGCAACAGAAATCATAAGGACACTCAAAAAAAACATCGCTTCTTTTCCAAACTTTTCGAGCGTTGGCTGGAGTTGAAATTGTCCACGCAATGCAAAAGCGATAAAGATCAGAACCTCAACAAGATAGATACTGAGGCGGCCGTACTCCCAGATATCTGATCCCAGTGTGAGATCACGAAAAATCCATCTCGTCTGCCATGGGAGGGCAAAAATGGATGCGTAGAGAAAAATGTTGGCGATATTCTGGCGAGACACAAATTTTACATTTTACATTTTACTTCTAACATATCTCGATACTCAGCGCGACGGTCATTGTCGTGAAATTTGAGCATGTGGTCTGTGACGATGACGCGGGAATCTTTGTTCATGAGAGCTTTGATGTGTTTGGGGAGACGTCGGATTTGAAGGTTGCGCGCGAGGCGTTCCAGTAACCACCCCCAACCCCTCCTTGAAAAGGAGGGGAGTTTATGTCCTAGAAAACCTTGTTCCCCTCCTTTCGAAGGAGGGGTTAAGGGGTGGTTACCTGTTTTCGCATGCGGCAAGTAACTGTCTGTCCACGAATTCTCCGCCTTAAACCTCTCCCAAACTCCACTGCGATCGAACACGGGAACAAGCGAACTCGTCCAGTAAGCTAAATACGGATCGCCGTCTGGCAACCTTAGCGAAGACAGATCGAGTGCATCACTTGTCACAAAAAACGAAAAACAAAATGGATCTATCCTCGACCTTCCTGGGCGTTTTCCGAGCAATGCAAACGGCGTCACACAAAAAAGTCGTGCGAGCCAAATCATCCCAGGTCGCGTTACGATAAACAGATCAATGTCAGAATCCGGACGTGTATTCCACCACGCAAGCGTGTTCCCTACTGCAATTGCTTCCACGCCAGGGACGAATCGAAGATACCAGACGGCACGGCGAAGTTTCTTATATTTGCGGGTGGCGTCGAGAAAGCGTGCTTGACGTGACGGGACTTTAGTCCCGTCCGACTCGACAACCGCCTCATACACCTCTTCCAGTGTATACACTCGATCCGGACTCAACATCCACTTCCAGATTTCAAAAACGGTCACTGGAATCTCAAACAGAGAAAACCAAGTGACCGTTCTTTGAATTGCCTGTTCAAGTGGAGTAGGAGTTTCCATAATTTTCTTCCTCCTCTATCTTCTACTTTCCATCACTTTTCTTCTTGAACACAAAATACTGCTGGATAATCGATACGACGTTCATCGCAACCCAATATAACGTCAATCCACCCGGTAAAGAAAATCCGATAACCGTCGTCATGACAGGCATGAAATACAGCATCGACTTGTTCATCGCCTGAAGCATTTCTTCATCTTTGGCTCCAGGGGCACCTTGCACCTGCTTTGGAGGTCGACTTGAGATGAGCATCCGTGTTTGAATGTACTGAAAAATTCCAGACAAAATCGCAAGTAAAATGCTTCGTTCTCCTAAGTTCATCTTTCCGAGAAACATCGCGTCAATCGTTCCTGGATTTTGTACAAACTGATAGAGCGCCCCAAGGGATTCTGCATGCAATCCGTCGGACAGAACTTTATACAAAGCGATCAGAATTGGAATTTGAACAAGAATCGGCAAGCAAGACGAAAGTGGATTCACCTTCTCTTTGGAGTATAACTCCATCATCGCTTTTGCAAGTGCCTCTTTGTTGTCTTTATGTTCTGCCTTCAGCTCATCAAGTTTTGGTTGAAGATCTTGCAATGCTTTTTGCGATTTGAGTGACGCTTGGGTGAGAGGCCACAACACGAGTTTTACAACAACCGTGAGTGCGATAATGGCAAATCCAATATCTGCTCCCGGAATAACGTTGTAAAGCCAAATGAGAAGGTTAAACAACGGGCGATAAAGAACTTCATGAAAAACATTCATAGATTACTCCACCTTAGCTTCTCCTTCTGGCTCCTGAAGGCCGTCTGACGGCCTTAGCGCTTCTGTTGGCTGTTCTGCAATTTCACCCTCAACGACTGTTCCACCTACCTCCGCAATCGTAATCTTCCATCCGGTTAATTTTGTTGCGAGACGAACGTTTTGTCCACCCTTTCCGATCGCAAGCGATAACTGATCTGGATTCACATGAACGATAGCTGATTTCTCCGACTCGTTCAACTCGACACGATTCACCTTAGCAGGAGCAAGAGCGTGACTTATATACGACGCGGGATCTTCGCTCCATTCAATGATATCAATTTTCTCGCCACCAAGTTCGGAAATAATCGTTTGAATGCGTGTTCCACGTTGGCCAATACAAGCTCCGATTGGATCGATTTGGGAGTCGGTTGTAGAAACAGCAACTTTTGAACGCGATCCTGGTTCGCGGGCAATATCGTTGATTTTTACACCTCCTTCAGAGGCTTCTGGAATTTCCATTTCGAACAATTTTTTCACAAACTCTTCAGAAGCGCGCGACAAAACAATTTGTGGACCTTTGGTTGTGAGACCTACTTGTGTCACAAAAACTTTCACGCGATCTCCGAGCTTATAACGCTCGGTTGGAACTTGATCCTCGGAACGCAGAATTCCTGCAATACGGCCAAGATCTACCAAAACCATGCGACCTTCCTGACGCTGGATCGTTCCGTTCAAAATTTGTCCTTCGTACTGTTTGTATTCGTTGAACACCACTTCACGCTCGGCTTCACGCAACTTTTGCGTAATCACCTGCTTGGCTGTCATCGCGGCCATACGTCCAAATTCTCCTGGTTGTGGCATTTCGATGCGCAAAACATCTCCAATCTCTGAAGAAAACTTGAGCACCTTTGCATCGGAGAGCATGATGTCTGTTTTTGGATTAAACCGCGGACCTTCAACTTCTACAAGTTCAATTCCGGCTATGTCTTCTTTTTTTGCACGAGCTTCTTCCATGCGCTTGGCAAATTCCTCCGCACGCGCTTTGCGTTCTTCTTCCTTGTGTTCAAGCTCGGCTAAATCCATGTCTTCAACAACGGTCTTTACATCAAACACCTTTGTACTTCCTGTTTCGGTATTGAATTCTGTTTCAATATTCTGATTTTTATCACCAAAATCCTTACGATACGCCGCACCAAGAGCGGCTTGAATCGCTTCAATGACAGACTCATACGCAAGTCCTTTTTCCTCACAAATCTGACGAATCGCTTGTTCAATTGGGGATGGCATAGGGACCTTTTAAAAATAAAACCTACCGTCTCGCGGCAGGTATCTGATGGCATTATCTTAGCATCTGCCCGCTGGACCGTCAATGGCTTTGAGATGAATAATTTCCGGCTCGCAATCGGGGTAAACACGGATGGCGATGACGTCGAGACGCCAGAAACGCTTTTCTAAACCGTATGTATCAAGATACGCCTCGGCCGACGCTTTCATGTGGCGAAATTTTGTTGCGGTGATTGCTTCTTCTGGATGTCCGTATTCGTCATTCTGGCGCGTTTTCACCTCAATAAAAACAATCTCATCTGCCTCTTCCCCAACAATATCGATCTCCCCAAAATGCGTCTCTACATTTCGATCCAAAACATGCATCCCTTTCCCTTTTACATACGCGACCGCAAGACTCTCCCCCGCTTCACCAAATTCCTTGCGTGGATCCATACTACTTACGTCGTTTAGGCAAATACTTTTCTTTTGCACGACGGTCTTTTTCTTTTGAACGCAATCCAGGAATAACCGCCTTGTTGTATTTCACGATCGTGACAATCCACGTGACGAGTCCCGCAATCCAGATAAGGTAAAGAAAGCGCGCGCCGAGTAATCGAATTTGTTCGAAACTGAAAAAGAACAAAATGACTCCGATAAAACCCATGGTCGAAAGCATCTCGCAAATTCGACGGTACAAATTCGCTTCGTGACGATCAACAGCGTGAGGAAGTTTCTTACGGCGAATCACGACACTTGCGATGATCATGCCAATAAAAACAACGATGAGGAAACGACCTGCTCCTTCCCAAACGGTTGGAGGATTTATGGAAAGCCAGTAAGACGGTTGAAGGAGAGGGCGAATGTCGAGGTTCATACTGGAAAATGCTAAATACTAAGAAGGACTAAATCATAAGGATTAAACAGCAAAAGCGTCCTATCCGTCAACCTAGGGTTGTGAATACTTGGGCCCAGTGAAAGGGGCCGGCGTTGAAGAGGTGTTTGAGAAAAAAGCCTGCTTTGGTGAGGATGTATTCGGTTTCTTGTGAGGAAACACGGTGTTCAGGTGGTGGGCCGATCGCGGTTTTCTCTTTTACCCAATCGATGAGCAGGAGTTTTCCGTCAGGTCGCAACAGACGTTTGATTTCTGAAATCGCGTTTGGAGATCGCAGCAACACGGGAACAATATTTACGATGGAAATCATATGCAACGTTCCGGGTAGAATTTTTACTCCCCCGACACGCTCGAAGTCTCCCCATACAAGCGAGATGTTATTTTTCGCTTCAATCTGTACACGTCCTTCAAGTGACGAGAGCGAAGATTTCAAAATATCGACGGCGTAAACCTTTCCTTCTGGCGACACAATCTCTGACGCGGGAAACACAAAATGCCCGAGCGGACCACATCCAAAATCTGCATAATGCATATTCGTTGTGAGTCCTGCTTGACGCAAGACGGGTTGTGCATCAATGAGGGCGCGACCAGAAGAGAGGATGGACATAAGAGAGGGAGTTGGGGATTGGTAGTTGGTAGTTGGGGAACTATCGGACGAAAACTTTGGCGAAGGCAGAGAGGATGTCGGATATGATGTTGGTCATGATAAAAATACCGATAAAAGCAACGAGAATAGCGAGGAACTTGTACGCGAGACGCGATTGTCCACTCCCCATCTTTTCCTCAGCCCAATCGATCTCCCCAAACCATTCCATAAGCGTTTCAACTTTAAACATCATGAGAAGCCCAATTCCCATGATCACAAACCCGAGAGGGACACGCACGTACCATTCCATACTCTCAGTATAACAAAAAATCTCCTGGACTCCCAGAAGATCATTTGGTGCGGACGAGAGGACTCGAACCTCCACGACCTTACGGCCACCAGCCCCTCAAGCTGGACTGTCTACCAGTTTCAGCACGTCCGCATTTTTTACGTACCGGCACTATACCCCAAAGACTTCTACATATTCAAGTGTCCAGAGTAAGTTCCTTCTATTCTGGCTGTACATGTGGTCGAAGACCATGAGCGGTTGCTTACAACCTGTGCCCTTCGACTCGCTTTGCTCGCTCAGGACATTCGACTACATTTGTGAAAGCACAAATGTAGTCGAATGGTGGGCGCTAAGGGATTCGAACCCCTGGCCTACTCGGTGTAAACGAGTCGCTCTAACCAGCTGAGCTAAGCGCCCTAAAATTTTCGTCCTCTTCCTGAAATCACTCGCATGACTCCTTCTTCGATCCCGATATCGAATCTCGTTCCCATCATTTCTTCTCCATCTGCCACAACAGCGATTGGCTTTTCAGAGCGAATCGCAAGCTGTGTGAGTGGGAGAATACTTTCGCGCATTATACGGCGACCGAACCAACCTTGTTTCACTCCCACGCGAATCACCGTCTCAAGCCGGCCGTCGGTAGGATCAGAGACATGTTCGGTATTATACTCATCTTCTGCTAAATTGCGAACTTCGAGTGATCCTGACACATCTGGGGTGATGCGATACAACCCGTCACAGGTGAGTTCTGATCGAAAGTTTGCAACAGAAAGTGATGTCAAAAACCGTTTTCCATTCACAATTCCTGCATCAATCGTCTCAACAATCCGCGCGGACAACACATCACATGCCGCAACTCCTTCTGGAACTCCCAACAACTTTGCAAGGGCATTTGGAGAGCCAAGCGGAATAATTCCAAGCACGGCATCGGTCCCAGAAACAACATCAATCACCTTGTGCAACGTCTCATCATTCCCTACCGCAATCACACTTTTTGCACCACGTCGAATTTCATCTCGCACCATTTCCTGCACATTGCGAAAAAGAGCCATGCGAACAGTCTTCCCCGCAAGCCCAAGGTCGGTCAAGCGATTTTCGATTTCAAGAAGCTCTTTCTCGTATCGCTTGTCCTGCGTAAATTCGTCGTAGATGTAGCAGTACATGTGAAAGAAATCTAATCCTCAGTTTTTTCTGTCCCCATCTCTACTCTTCCATTAATTCTCGCTCCTGGTGCAACAGAAAGGACACGACAGGTGATGTCTCCATCAACGACGGATGTTTCAAGAAGCTCGAGACGTTCGGCGACTTTCACATTTCCTTGTACCACCCCTGCGATAACCGCTACCGCTGCCGTGACATCAGCGGTAATCTTAGCTGTGTCCCCTACCCGAAGGGATGCTGCGGTTTGAATCGATCCAGACACCTCTCCATCGATCACCACATCTCCTGAACTCGTAAAATCCCCCTCCACTTTCACCCCTTGCGCAATAATGGTCTCCTGTCCGTTTGAGGAAGGCATATGATTGGTTTCTTCACGACGATTAAACATATCCAGGAGAGTTTAACATGCCTCCTTCTTTGGTCAACTAGCACCTGGAAATCTTGACGTCTCGTAGAGCGTCTCAAGCGCGCGAAGCAACTTGTCTTGATCCGCTGGAGTCAGACGATGCAATCCAGACATAATCGCCTGTTGTTCAGGGATATTTGTGACAACCAAGGGGACTAACATGGCAATTCGTGAAGTTGTTGTGCTCATAGAACGTTTGTTGCACAATGAATATTTCCTCCACCAATAAAAAATGCATCTTCGATCGGTGTGACAACAATTCCATGCGACTCAATTATTGTCCGTACCGTATCTGTTTCAGAACTATCATCAAACGAAGGCATAAGAAAGTGAGTTTTTCCATCTGTACCCGCATACAGCATGCCGTTCAAGTAACTCTGTCCTTCAACGAGACGATCTTGAGAAATAGGAACAGAAACTATCTTATATCCCTCCTCATCCAAAATACGCTTCGCATCATCAATCAACCATTCATTCTGACGTGCGGTCTTAATTCCACTTTTCACCATATCATTTCGAATCGTCTCATACATAGTCTCCGTACGCGGCGTTCGGCCGTTTTTTGTGTCTTTCAGACGCAAATCGGCAACATATGCTTCCGCATCTGCGATAATATGTTTGCGCGCCGCATCGTTATACTGATAATCCGCCACAAGAACCGTATCATCCTGAATTGGGGTGATGTATTGGTCGATATGAAAAAGTGTTGGTGACCACGCTTCAGAGGGATGCACTAACAAAACTGGCTTATCAAACGTTTCTTCAAGAACCCGTTTTACACTCGTATCGCTCGAATCCTGACCCATACGCGCCAGAGTATCTCTCGTCCGATCCACGGTAGAGCTTCCAACGAGAACATGTCGGTTTGTGACAGTGGTATCCCCACCATCGATCACCACATGCGCCTGTTCAAGTGTGTAGGTTGATGGTGTTTCTTCAGGTGACACCTTTGTTGCACGATTAAACATGTTCGTGAGAAGCACGGACTCATTCCCATTCAGGACAAATTCGCCGACATCTTGAGCCCAAGCTCCATAATCATTTTCCAAAAGAACATGCTGCTGCTCCGGGTGAATCCTTGCTGCTGTCTGTTCAAACCCTCGTTCACGTAACCACTGCTGATAAACTTCTACAAAAACAACGGAATCAAAAAGAAGTGGTGTTTCTTCGGGAAGCGCGTCGATCATACGCACGAATTCATAAAGACGGTCTTCGTGTTGAGTCGCAAACGATCCGGGTTTAAGAGAGGTGCCAAGAAGCACACCTCGCTCAAGCGTCCGTGCATATTCCGGAACGGTCGTCAGATGCAACTCTTGCATACGTTGCTCGCGCAGAGTGTATGCTTCCTTCTCTTGTTCGCTTGCGGTATCAAAGATACGCTCTACATGTTCGGCAACCTTCTGCCTTCGTTGTTGAAATATCGTTGTCTCAAGATCTGTATTTTCCACCTTGTGGATCATTGCCAATTCAGACGCGATCTCCTGTAATTCCATTGGAGGTGGAATCGTATCAGCTCGTGCAGATTTGGCTCCAACCACAATAAATCCGCCAAAAGCGACCATACGAGCAACAATTGCTGCGGCTTCCTTTGTGCGTTTGGCTAAAGATTCCTGTCGAGGAGCAATAGACTCGACAAAAGATGATCTGCGCTCTGTAAATTTCATACCATGCCTTATACCTTAAACGTGGCTGTAAATGTCGATCCCTTTCCTTTTCCTTTGCTTTCAGCCATGACAGTACCACCCATTGCCTCGGCGAGCTTGTGACAGACATACAGACCGATTCCGGACGTTGTTTTGACGAATTTTGATGCAGAACCGGTCGCAAATTTCTCGAACATGCGCTCCTGATCTTCGGCGGTCAGTCCGTATCCCGTGTCTGTCACGGCAATCTTCACCAATCCGCCCGCAGATGACAACGAGACAGTAATACTTCCCTTCTCTGTATACTTTACGGCATTATCCATAAAATTCATGACGACCTCCTTCAGCTTCTCTGGATCTGCCTGCACCATGACCTTTCCATTCGGTTTCCAGTTGAGAGTAAGTTTCTTTTCCAGAATCTTTGGTGTAACAAACTCAACAACCCAGTTCACAATCTCCGTCGCATCAATTGTTTCCATTTTCACCTGCAACTTCCCTGCCTCAATACGCGTCAAATCAAGGAGATGATTCACAAGCATAATAAGCTGTTCTGTGCTTGTTCCGACTGTTTTCAGCGCATCCTTTTGTTCTCCTGTTAATATCCCAAGCATTCCATTATCAAGCATGGCAACGTAGCCTTTCATAATCGCAAGCGGAGTACGCAACTGATGAGAAGCAATCGATAAAAATTCACTCTTAAGCGAGTCGAGTGCTTTGAGTTTTTTATTAGCAGATCGCAGTTTCTTCGTCGTCACTTGCAAGAATGTGTAGGTCTGAGCTTTTTCAATCGCGATCGTAATGAGAGAAAGGAGCGACCCAAACGTTTCTTTTTCCAATCGTGACAGATCATTTGCCGTTCGATTCATTCCAAGAACAAGGACCCCGATTGGTTCACTTCCTGTTGCGAGCGGAAACACGAGGACACTTTTTATCCCCGCCTGTTTCTCAAACTGTTTCGTCAGCACTGGATTAACACCCGCTCCCAACACTTCAAAAAGCGATTTTGCGACCACACGATGTTTTGTCTTCAATGCCTCGACACACGGATGAGTACGCTTTGTCAATTTTACTTTCCCTAAAGATTCTGTGGAATGACAAAGGGGAATCGTCGTATCTAGACAAGCAAATGATCGCCAGGACAACTCACGTTTTTTAGCATCTACTAATCCAACCGCCGCAAACGGATAAGAAAACTCTTCATCAAGCAACGAAACAACTCGAGCGATCATCTGATCTGTCTCGAGTGTCTCAAGCGTCACCTCATCAATTTTTCGAAGCAAAGAAAGCGTCTTATTACGCACGGCCAATTCCGCATTGCGCGCATACAACTCCTTGTTTATCGCATCCGCTATTGGCATACACCTATCTCAACATTTCGGGCACTTCCGAAGCAGGGACGCTTGCGACAAGCGTTTTGACCGCCTCACGACAGACATCAAGCGAGGCGGGACCGAACAATCCTTCGTAACGATGCACCAAATCCCCAAGAATCTTTTTTGTATCCCCACTCATGGAGACTTTCCCATGGTCGTACGTGAGCCCATGAACCTTTTTTGCTTCACGCCAAGCAAGAGGGCCAATCACAAGTTCCTGTTCAGAAATAATGCGCTCAGCAAGTTGTTGTATCTGTACCATATCTTCATTAAGTATAGTAGCATAATTTGCCGTATGGTGGAACTTCTGTAAGAGTCAATCTTCAAAACCCGACCTCCTAAGGTCGGGTTTTGTCTCTCTGTCTCTGCTTTATCCACAGGTACGCAATATTTCCTCCGCAATTGGCCTGTATCTTTCTTCTGGGCCAGCAGTAACAGCGTCAAACATTTCAACAAATACGGTATGAATCGCCTGTGTAAACACTGGCAAATCCATCGAATGAGCAAATACTGAAGCAATACGAACAGCCTCAGGAGCATACTCATCGGGTCGATCATCAGCGGCAATGGAGATCGGATCGTATTTATTTAAAATTTCAAGAATGATTGTTTTCATAATTAGAACAGTTTATTCAGAATTTTTTCAACTTCTTTTAATACCTTCACAATATCAACTTTAGCCAAATCATCACTTACAGAGATACCTTTTATACGAAGTTGATCAAACGAAAGCCATCGAGACTTGATTTTATCAATCGTATAAACCGTAATCACTCGCATTTCAGGAGAAAGCACCACGGCAACTTTATCTTTTACTGCGATAACACTTTTTCCCACCGGATCAAGATATTTTTGTCCTGATTGAATTGCTGAATGAACAGATTTTGTTGTAACCGCATACTGAACCATACGTTCCGCAGCATGAAGCGTCAACTGAACGGCATATTTTCTGAGTGCTGCTGTGATCAAAGCCACGACAGCTGTAAGAGGATTTTTTCCTGTCATTCCACTCAATTCGTCATCCGTAATTTCTTCTACAAGCTCTGTCAAACTTTCTGCACTCATTGTATTGAGTGGAATCAAATCACCTGTGAGTGGATCTACCACTGGTGTGTCTGAACGAAAACTCAAATAAAGAAGTTTCCCCGAATAACTATCCGCAAAATCTTCAAACGAATATCTCACATTTCCTTGAGCTGGATCTGCGACAAAAAACGTTTCGTTTTCAAAACGTTTTATCACCACATAATGATCAACCCCTTCGCCTCCTTTCATATACGCAAGAGACATCTCAGACCGTTTTGAAAGTTGTTCCGCAGATATATTCTTCACCTTCACATCAAAACCAAGTTCTTTTGCTGCCCGTTTGAGTCCAAGCATGGACGTACCCTCCTCCATGGAAGTTCCGGCCAATTCCATAATCTGCATTTCCGATGATTTACTTCCAAGCAGCCCGATAAGAGTGGCAAGGGCTGCAGGACCACATGTATAATCCGTCGTTTGTGCGACGATGTTCGTAAAGTCTTTTTGTGGAACTTCCTCTTCCTCTTTGGTTTCATCTTCTAAGCCAACCTCTGGAAGAGTACTATTAAATTCGAAAGAAGAGACTTCTTGTAAAAGAATTTCTGACTCTTGAGCTTGTGCAATATTTGGAAATAGAGTGCTCGTACAGAGTGTTACCAACAGAAAGATTCCAAACCGAGACGTTGATCTAGATGTCATAAGAAAAGATTATTGATTAGACCTATTGTCAAATAAGCTTATAGACGAAAAACGTCAGATTCGAGCGAAAGGCGCTTGAGAGAATCGAAGGAATAGCAGAGCTATTTCGAGATTCTCGAAAGTGACTTGTAGCCGAATATGGCGTTTTGCAGGCATAAGATTATTTGGCAACAGGTCT
>CALRHL010000015.1 GCA_943359455.1 Candidatus Uhrbacteria bacterium RIFOXYB12_FULL_58_10 | reverse complement strand
CTTGCACCGATTTTTTATAACGTCGGCATCATCATTGGTGGTCTTTGGTTCACGGAAGTGTTTGGAACGATCGGGCTTGCCTGGGGAGTTGTGCTTGGTGCGTTTCTCCACATGCTTGTTCAATTGTATGGGGCGCTTGATGCGGGATACCGATGGAAACCGATCCTCCATGTGACAGATAAAGATACGAAAGAAATGCTTCGTTTGACCGGTCCACGAATGCTTGGTATCGCCGTGAATCAAATCAATTTTGTCGTCCTTACCATCATTGCAACAACACTCGCGGTTGGTTCTGTTACGGTGTTCCAAATTGCCTACAACATTCAATTTTTTGCCGTCGGGATCATCGGTGTGTCGTACGCGATCGCCGTTTTCCCACAGTTTGTCGAAGAAATAGAACGTCATGATTTCACAAAATTTATCTCAACGTTTTCGCACGCCGTCCGCCATGTTTTGTTTTTTATGATTCCGCTCACAATCGTTTTTCTCGTTTTGCGCGCTCAAATTGTTCGTGTGGTCGCAGGAGCAGGAGATTTTGACTGGGCATCGACCATTCGCACAGCAAACACCCTTGCGTTTTTTACCTTCAGTTTTGTGACACAATCTCTTTCCTTGATCCTCGCCCGCGTTTTTTTTGCATTTCGAGATACGACAACTCCTCTTATCGCAGGACTTGTATCTGCCCTTCTTTCACTTATGTCCGCGCTTTGGTTGTCTGGAATTTTTGGTGTCATGGGTCTCGCAATGGCATTTTCTATCGCTTCTATCGTCCATGTGGTTTTGCTCTGGTTTCCCCTTCGTCAACGCATCGGTTCTCTCGATGAGCTACGCATCCTTAAATCGATCTATATCATGATTTCCGCAGGGCTCGGTTGTGCCGTCGTTACGCAATTTTTGAAACCGATCATCGTTTCTGTTATTCCCCTTGATACCTTCGTCGGGGTTTTGTCACAAGGACTTATAGCGGGTGGAGCAGGACTCATGGTGTACACACTCATCTGTCATTTGTTTCGCTCTGAGGAATTGCAAGAGATTATCGCAGGAGCGAAGCGCCGTGTCTTAAAGTCCTCATCACCAAAAGAAACGATGACTTCAGAAAGCATTTAATGTATACTTCTTTCATATGGCATTACATCGTGAAGGACAACCGACCCGTGAAATGAAACCACTTAAGGATCTCTCCACAGCAGAACAAGCACAGATCCATGGGCTCGATAAGAACGCAGATCTTATCGCACAGAAGCGTAATCGCATGGCAGAACTCTTGCGGTCTATTCGTGATTTTTATCCTCGTAAAAAAGTCATGGTCGATGGTCATGAAAAAATAATTGTCGATCATCTGTCCTTGCACGAACTTTCAAAACTCACAACCGAGGAAGCGTTATTAAAACTCGACCTCTCGAAGCTCGATGAAGATGCTCGCGACACAAAATTTATCCAACTTGACGAACTCCTTGAGCTTCAACGTGATCTCGAACAATCGGGTGGATTAAAATCGGCCGATGCAAAAACCAAAAACACGGATGTCTACGAATTTTATCGCGCGCGATTTGGAGATCTTGCGTTTGCCGCAAAAGAAATTCAAGCCTTCCAAGACCAACTCGCTATACTTGATGCAAAATACAATCGAGTAACCACCGCTCGTCGCGCTCCAGGCGAAAAATTTGATCCACAGACTCACGCGAGGTTATTAAAAAAAATTCGTGAGGACTATACAACCATCGAAAAGAAGCTTTCTGACTACATTACCGAAAGTCCAGAATCCTATCTTGCCATGAACATGCTCTACCTTTCGGAGCTCAGGCAACATTTCGATACCAACGGTCGAATCGTCGAAACTCCGTATGTCATGCAAATGAAAGCGCGTGTTCGAGGCATTATCGGACAAGGTCGTGCTGTATTTGTGCATGGAGAACTTGGAGCTGGAAAAACTGAATTTGCAAAAGACCTTGCGCGAGATATTTGGTTAGAAAAAAATCCTTCTCCTGTATTACCACCAGAATTTTCTACGGAGGAAGATTTAGATGTGAGGAGGCAAATGAGAAAAGACTGGGGATTAAAACTGGACGCATGGAAGGCGTTGCGTGATCAAGACTGGAATGGTCCAATTATTTACGGTCGAAAAGGAATCGAGTCGGATGAAATCATGGGATCTCGCAAAATTCAGCGAGCGGACACCATTTCACCAGAGGAGCAGGTGACCCGAATTGATGCTGGCTGGAAGGCGATGCGCGATGAGATGAAGCAAACAAATCCCGAAAAAAAAGATGTAGACGCGCTTCGCGATGTATACGAAAAAGCAATGCTCGAGTCATTTCGAGCACCTGTTGAAACCGCAAATTTTCTTGGTCCGCTCATGAAGGCGATGAAGGAAGGACGCGTACTTATCATCGATGAGTTGAATGCAATTCCGCACCATGTCCTTATTGCCATGAACGACATGTTGCTTCGACGACCTGGCGAAACCGTTCACCCACCAATTCCAGGCGAGCCTCCGTTTCAGGTTGCAGAAGGATTCGCCGTCATTGCGACAGGAAACTTTAAGCCAGAAGATGGGAAAATTTACGTTGGACGTCAGCAACTCGATGCCGCATTTCTTTCGCGTTTCGGCATCGTCAATTATGATTATCTCCCAATGCCTACCGACACCGCACCCGATCGAGCAGATGTCGAACGACTGCGAGAATATCGACACAAATCAGAACAATCCATGATGTTTGCTCTTCGACTCCTCAACACAGACCTCACCATGAACGTTCCAAAAACAGCGTTTGGCCCACATGGTCACATCGAGCGTCTTGCCCGTGTTGCGCGTCAGCTTCAAGATATTTTTTCTGCTCCGGAAGGAACGAAATTCTATCGAGATGTTGGAGGAACGCGCACAGACATGAAAACAACGCTTAAGGAAAATGTTCTTTCCATCCGCCATGTCATTCCAATTATAGAATCATGGCGCAACGAAGGCTTCTCACACGATTTTAATGAATACCTGTTTCTCAACTACGTCGCAAACTCCTCGGCACGTCCAACGGAGATGTTGCTTATTTATGCGGAGTTGCAAGTGCAAGGAAACTTTTTCCCAACGAGTAAAGGTTGGCCAGATGCAACCGATCCAGATGCGTCAAAGAAAATTTTGAATTACGCGATTAACGACAAGCTATTCCCAATGAATCCAAAAACGAAAAGACGAACCTTGGCTGCCCCGGATGCATCCACAGATCCGATCGAGCATTTTTCGACGAACGAAGTTGTTGGTTGGCTCATGGGTCCTGTTCCGGAACGTACCGCTGTCTCAAACAAATTTATTGATCGCGCCAGCCGGTTTGCCTCTGCACGGACAGAAAAGGATAAAAGGGTGGAACGGGCAGAGCGATTAAAAAACGTCGGTGGTATTAAAGGTCTTTTTAGTAATCCAGATGTTTTAGAACACATGGATGGCAAATTTATTCGCTAGCTGAGTATGTCTGAACGATTTCATCCTGATCGTAAATTTACGCAGGGAGCTGATGATTCAGACAAGGAATCGGCTCCTGATTCAGGTCGAAAAAACCCAGAATACGATTTACCTGACGAAGTTATCGAAGCACGACGTGAAGAAGCCAAGCGTTTTATTAAACATAATCAGATGTTGTTTGCGGGAATTGCAGGCGACACATCGCTTCAATTTGAACTCGGCGACTGGTTCATGATCGATCTCAAAAAGGGAACGGTGTATTTGGGCGAAGAAACGTTTATCACAGGTCCTGAGAAGGGATGGAGTCGTGAACAAATATTTTGGGCGGTGTGTCATGAGCTGTCGCATTTTCGTGATTTGCGTGAGAATCCAAAAAAAATGCTGGAAAATTTTCAGTACATGTGGGATCGCTCTGCCGAACTCGCTCCACAAGTTTTAGATATTTTGCGCGAAAAAATGGGTGGGACGCTCCCAGACTATCTCACAAAACCCGTTCCATTCGACGACAAAGGCAAAACAGTTCCATGGATCGAAACATATCTTTATAAACAATTGCACGCATTATACAACGGCCTCGATGACATGTACGTGAATGTAAAACTTCCTGAAAGAACACCGCTATTTCGTGCAGACTCACAACATGGACCGGAGGTAGAGCGTCTTTATCGAGACATTTTGTTCCCGACCGATCCAAAGAAAAAAGGACAACCA
This sequence comes from Candidatus Uhrbacteria bacterium RIFOXYB12_FULL_58_10, assembly GCA_943359455.1. Taxonomy (GTDB): domain Bacteria; phylum Patescibacteriota; class Patescibacteriia; order UBA9934; family GWF2-40-263; genus YC12-FULL-57-11. The sequence goes on along the minus strand of CALRHL010000015.1, from coordinate 21,297 downwards.
CCGCTTGCGATGCAGGCGGCGGACTATTCTACGCACCCAAAATCTTCCCAGCTCGTGAACTACGTCCTCCGACGGAGAATGGTTCCAGATCAGGACATCCTTATTTCACAGGAAGTTCAGGATGTCCTTGATGGGTACCCAAATGAGGCGTTTCAGGATGTTGGAATGACGCTCAATGACATTATCGACAGCATTACAGATTCTGGTTCACGCGATGCGATCGATCCAGGTTGGCGATACGAGCATATCCGCTCCGAAATCGAGCCGATCTGGTTGGAATTTTTTTTGAAGGATATCGAGGTGAGGGATGCACCGAAACCAAAGCCAAAGAAAAGAAAAAAGAATGAGAAAGGTGGTGAGGAACCTGAGGAACCTGAGGAACCTGAGGAGTCAGACGAGAAGGACCAACCGAATGGTTGGCCAGATACCGATGACGGAAATCCGGAGCCAATTGACATTCATGTTACCAAAGATTTTCTCGATCAACAGAGAAAAAAGGCAGAAGATGAACGTAAAGAGGAGGCGCGAAAAAAGGCGTTTGAACGCCTGTCGCCAGACGAAAAACGTGACGTCGCAAAAAAATTGCGCGATGCAAAGCTGTGTGAACAACACGCGATCGATCCAACATGGGCCGAGGCGTACCGAACACTTGAGGAATCCATCGAGCCGTATCGGCGTGATCTCGAAGGCGTGTTTGAAGGATTCATGAAGGCGATTGAGGCGCGCATGACGACCTTTATGTTGCAAGGTTTTCGATCAGGGAAGCTCGATGTCAATGCGTTTGTGAGAAAATATGGAATTGAACTTACTCTCGAGAAGTATGATCAAATTCCATGGGATAGCTTGGACGTGTATATTCAGAAGGAACTAGAGAGTCGTTTTGAGATTAAGCCAAATGAGATTTCTGTCCGGTTGGTGATTGATGGTTCTGGGTCGATGTATGATGGGGTTCGTATCGAAGCGGCAAAACAGCTCGCGGTGTTATTTTTAGAAGGGTTTTCTTCCTTCGAAATGGAGATGAATCGAAAATTTCGCATGCGCAATCCATTAAAGGTAAATACAGAGGTATGGATATTTGGCAGTCCTGGTCAGGCACAAATTATCAAGCCGTTTGAGGATGAAATGAGTGAAGATGAACGAGCAAAGCGGTTTCGGATGATTGGCGAGCTGTCAAAATCAAGAGGTGGAACGTGTGAAGCGGAACCACTTTGGATGATTGAGCAAAGCGTGAGTACTCTGCGCGAAGAAAAATTGCGTGCAGGTAAATCGGTAGAATTTCTGTTTGCTGTCACAGACGGTGGATCGTTCGGACCAAGTCATGAAGGGTTAAAATCCGTTCAACATCTCCCTATGACAGAAGAGGTAGAAGTTGATGGTCAAAAATTTTCTGTTTATACGCAAGCGATGCAGGACGCAACAAATGCTCTTGAAGCTTTAAGACAAAAAGGAGCGCATGTAGAAGCCGGAGAGCAATTTGATGGAATTATTGCACGTGGATTTCAAATTGGAGAACGCAAAACGGAGGAACGATTACGGGAAATCTATGGACGGATTCCCAAAGGAACGACCAAGAATCCTAAACCATCGTTTGAGAAATGGAGGTCGGAAAGCGATCACGGCTTTCTCGCCGATTGGGAGGCGTATCAGTTTCAAAAAGTCTGGGGCGAACATGGAGCCAACGTTCCACACGCAAAAGATCTCGCCCCTGCCGCTTCGAAAATGCTCAGAGATGAAATTGATAAACTGCAGATTAAAATTAAATTCTACGAAGTCGATAGCGACGAAGCAGAAGATGTCCTATGATCTCTCGTGAATACAACCCACAAGCACATCTTCCTCGAGAACAACTATCAGAGGAAGTTTTGTCATACGTTGATAATCTTAAAGTTCAGATTACGCAAATCTGCAATCAATATAATCTTCAGACAAAGGCGGATTTAGATGCGCTTGCTGACCGAACAGATATTGACCTCACGACAATCAAGAAGTTGCGTCAGTTGGGTGAAAAACTAAAATCTGCGGTTGAGAAGAATGAAATTGAGCCAATGAGTGCTGAAGAAATTATCATGCATGCAAAAGAAGTACTTGGGGCGTTTCAAGTTTTGTCTGAAATGATGAAGTTGATTGAAACTCCCGTGGACATGAGCAATACGAGCATGGATCACATTCATGATTCGTTTGATTCCGCCTACAAAATTATTGAGGAGTTAGCTGACTCAAATGAGTATGACCTCGCAGAATCATGTCAGGTAAAATTTGCCCACTTAAATATAGATTCAAATGATTCTCAATCAGAACAGGGGTGGCAACGAGCGGCCATTGCCTGTGCACGAGCTCGTTTGAGAAAAAAACCTGGAGAGCCTGTCGATCCGCTTTTAGTGGATGCGTTGCAAAAGTATGTTCCACCATTGGAGTTCTTTAAGACAGAAATCGCGCTCAAAATCATCGACTATTACCTAGAAAATGGCGACACGAAGAATGCAAAACGTGCAACAAAGGCCATACATAATACGCGAGTAAAAAAACTTGAACAAGCCCGCATCGATGGCGGTTGGGATGAGGTTGTTCGCCTCGCCGTATCGTCTCTACGAAAAAATCCTGCTTCATTACAGGATGCACTCTATCTTGTTCATGCCTATGCAAAGCTTGGAAAATGGGATGAAGCAAAACAAGCAATTCAAGATTTTGATTGGGAAGATGATGACAGTGAAGCAAAAAAATATCTGGTCGAGGAATATGTCGGTCGCGGAATGATTGATGATGCGCTCTTGATGTTCAATAGAGAAGAGGAATCAGATGCAGATGCTGTGACGATTGTGCTTGCGTATCTCGTTCAAAAACAAGATTATCATCGTGCGGAACTGTTTTTTAAGAGTCATGGAAAATGCTGGGATGTTCGTACGCAAATTGAGTTTTACCGCGTTGTTGCATTTGCCTGTGCCGAACAAGGATTGGAAATACCTGCCTGGATCTCAAATCTGTTTGAACAGTACAAAGCAGATATGCAGTGGGAACTAAGCGCGTCAAGTGATCCAATCCCATGGCATGAAGCAGCAGCCGTCCTCGTTGGAATTCCTACAGGAATTGCGATCAGAAAATTTCAGAGAGTGAGACGACTATTTCAGACAAACGCGATGAAACAGCGATTACTTGTCCTTGTAGGACCGTTCAAAAATAATCCAGATGTACTCTCAGGAATCGGATTGCTCTCAAAGGGTCTCGTTGCAGATCTTCTAGTAAAAGGTGATAAATCTACCGCGCGAGAACTCATGTCTGCCATCGCAACGGTTCTCAACTCCTCTCAACTTTTAACAGAACACCTCCTCGCAAAAGCAGAATCTTGATATGAGAGAGTCCCATTCTTTCATGACAAAAGACAAGTTGTCGTCAGAAACACTGACCTATATTGATAATCTTAAAGTTCAAATTTCTCAAATCTGCAGCCAATATAATCTTCAGACAAAGGCGGATTTAGATGCACTTGCTGACCGAACAGATATTGACCTCACGACAATCAAGAAGTTGCGTCAGCTTGGAGAAAAGTTAAAACAGGCGGTTGAAACGAATGAAACGCCCGTGGAGGAAAAAACCGCTGAATCCGCAAGGTCTGTTTATTTCAACTTCGACAATTTTTTCTCAGATATTCAGGAACAGGAAACCAATCCTGTTCAACCACATATCAAACACGGTTCCATTCTTGCGTTGGCAAGAGCAGGGGAACCACGCCTCGCGTGGGACATCTATCAAAAAACACCAAGAAACATTTCTGCTGCTTCTGGATATAGCTTTCAATCACTGGTCGCTATTTTTGAAGCAGGGGCAAAGGCAAATGTCGAAACCATCCCATCATCCGAATTAATACATCAATTAAAAAACTGGTCTCCTGGTTTTTCTTCTGTTCATGGACATGATCTAGAATTTTTAAAGGAACGTCTCTTATTGGATTTTTTTAAATCAGCATCAGAGACACTCAAAATGGACGACTTCGCCATCAATCATATTCTTCCTGAGATGAAATACGTTGGAACAAAAATGTACGCCTTAGATTTTGCAGAATCTTTTATGACCGGGGATGCGTATAAGCACGCGAAGCGGCAATTCGATGCGATGTTTCAAAGTATCGGCAAACAAATCCAAATTGAGTATCACTCATTGCAATATGTAAAGTATGGGTATAGCAACGCTCCGAATGAGGATACACACGAACAGATCAAAACACTTGCAAAAGACACAACACAAGGTCCCATCGTTCAAATATATGCGGCCGTGGCCTTTGCAAGAATGGGATTAGCGGATGAAGCATTTTTTACACATTTCACTCTTGGAACTCCTGGAGGCATTGCTCGTTCTAGCATAGGAATGGCTGCGGCATTTTTAGAAGGGCCGCATGTCGATGTTGACAACGCAAAAAAAGCATTAGATCTCTGTTCTCAAGATGATTGGTATATGGCCGGCGATGAAGTGCTAAAAATCATCCGACCACTTGTCGATGCAGGAGAGATTGAGCTTGTCAAAAATTTTATAACCGCCTATATCCCGAAGGGAAAACGATCAGCAGAGTTGTTATTACAGGCCATGGAGGTCTACACGGATGCTGGTTTGGTATCTGTATGGATCTTGGAGGAACTCGGATACATTTCAAACAATCAAGCAAATCAGTTTGCCATTGCGGCCACACGAACAACAAAAAGAATTCGGTCATTTAAACGCGAAGTAAAAAATATCCGAAAACTCAAACCAGAAAAACTTACCACTCTTCTCAAGGAGTATCCCGATGATGGTGACGTACAAGATGGTGTGGTCCTTTCCATGTCGAAAAATGATCTATCAAACTTTGTCATCGGAACAATCCGTGATCCACACAGGAAAAGCGCGATACAAAGAACGCGTCAAGATCTGGAAGATCGTTACGGGGAAGAATTTCTTGACTTACTTGTCTACTCCGAACCGTTTGAGTAAACTACGTTCACTATGACCACTTCAGATATTCGACAGAAGTATTTAGAATTTTTTGCGCGACATGGACACAAGATTATTTCGTCTGCATCGCTTGTTCCAGAAAATGATCCGACGACATTGTTTACAGGGTCTGGAATGCAACCGATGGTTCCTTACTTGCTTGGGGAAGCGCATCCGGATGGGACGCGGATTGTAGATTCGCAGAAGTGTTTCCGTTCACAGGATATCGAGGAAGTAGGTGATAATCGCCACACGACCTTTTTTGAAATGCTTGGAAATTGGTCGCTTGGGGATTATTTTAAGAAAGAGCAGGTAAGCTGGATGTTTGAGTTTTTAACGAAGGAAATCGGATTGGATCCAACGAGATTGTACGTGACGGTGTTTCGAGGGAATGATCAGATCGGACGTGATGAGGAAACGGTTGGGTATTGGAAGGAAGCATTTGGTGCAGTTGGAATCGATGCAAAGGATGTGGATTTTTCAGAACGCGATGGCATGCAATCTGGCCGGATTTTTTATTACGGTGAGAAAAAAAATTGGTGGTCACGTTCAGGAGTGCCGTCAAATATGCCCTTGGGTGAGCCAGGCGGACCAGACACAGAGATGTTTTGGGATCTCGGCTCTGATAGAAAACTTCATGAATCATCTGTGTTTGCTTCACAACCATGTCATGTTAACTGCGACTGCGGACGGTTTATTGAAATCGGCAACAATGTATTCATGCAATACAGGAAGACGGAAACTGGATTTGAGTTGCTTCCGAAACAAAACGTCGACTTCGGCGGAGGACTTGAACGCATGGCCGCGGCTGTAAACGACAACCCAGACATGTTCACGATCGATCTGTTTGACGGCGCCCGCAAAGTTGTCGAGACAATCTCGCACCAGCCCTATTCGTCCGATTTGTCCAATAACCCTTCAACCTACTCCTTCCGCGTCATCCTCGACCACCTCCGCGCTGCAACATTCCTCATCGCCGATGGTGTTCTCCCTTCAAACAAAGACCAAGGCTACTACGTCCGTCGCCTGATTCGTCGTGCTGTTCGGTTTGGAAACAAGATTGGAGCAAAGGATGCGTTTTGTGGACTCGTCGCTTCCGCGTATGTTGAGACGTATAAGGACGCATATCCAGAACTTGTCGCAAAGCAAGATCTGATTATTTCTGAGCTGACAAAGGAGGAGGCGAAATTTAAAACGTCACTTGAAAAAGGTTTGCGTGAGTTTGAGAAATTGTTTGCCAAATCTAGTGCCGTGTCTGGAGTCGATGCGTTTAATCTGTACCAGTCGTACGGATTTCCTTGGGAGCTGACAGAGGAACTTGCTCGAGAAAAAGGTCAGGTTGTTGATCGAAACGTTTTTCAATCTGAATTCAAAAAACATCAAGATCTTTCACGCGCAGGATCGGAACAGAAATTTACAGGTGGACTCGCGGATCATTCCACAGAAGTTGTCCGGCTTCACACGGCGACACATATGTTGCATCAAGCTTTGCGGACTGTTCTTGGAACGCACGTATTTCAACGAGGGTCAAACATTACCGCAGAGCGTTTACGTTTTGATTTTTCTCATCCAGATAAGATGACACTGGAGCAAATTCAAAAAGTAGAGGAGATCGTTAATACAAATATTGGGAGAGCGCTTCCTGTCCATTTTGAAATTCTTGATCTAGACACAGCAAAATCTCGTGGTGCGATTGGTGTGTTTGATGATAAATACGCAGAGCTTGGGGGAAAGATTAAGGTTTACTTTATTGGAGACAAGGCAACGGGCGAATATGAGTCAAAAGAGGTTTGTGGAGGACCACATGTGGAAAACACAAGGGAATTACAACGGTTTCACATCATCAAAGAAGAGCCTGTCGCCGCTGGAATTCGGCGAATTAAAGCGGTTGTTGGCGTTCCAACACCCTCGTCTTGACATGTGTTCCACAAAAACGTACAATACCGCCGCCTTCATCTATCCACAGCCCCTTGCGTTTTTTCGCTCAACTGATAGAATTCTGACGAATTATGAGTGATCAAGGGTCAAAGGATTTTATTGAAATGAAAGGCACGGTTGAAGAGCTTCTTCCGTCTGCTCAATTCAAAATCCGAACTGAAAACGATCAATACATTATTGGTCATCTTTCTGGAAAAATGCGCATGAACCGAATTCGCATTCTTCCGGGAGATTCCGTCAAGCTCGAAATGAGCCCATACGATTTAACCAAGGGACGTATTGTGTATCGGTTCTAACCAGTCAAAAAAACGTCATCGGACGAAAGCCCGGTGACTTATTGATTCCTTATGAAAGTTCGAGCGTCTGTAAAAAAAATTTGTCGCGACTGCAAAGTCATTCGTCGCGAAGGCCGTGTGCGTTGCATCTGCAAAAATCCACGTCACAAGCAGAGACAAGGATAACGCCTAGCATTTAGCTTTTAGCATTTAGTATTTCCGAGCATTATGGCAAGAATCGCTGGAGTCACACTTCCAAACAACAAACGCGTCGTCATAGGTCTCACCTATATTTTTGGGGTAGGCGATACGATCGCTAAAAAAACACTCAAACAGGTTGGGGTGAGTGAAGATATTCGTGTAAAGGATCTCACCGAAGAACAGGTTGGACTTATCCGCGATTTGCTCGAAAAAACGCATCGTCTCGAAGGAGACTTGCGCCGCGATGTTCTTTCAAACATCAAGCGCATGAAAGATATCGCGTGCTACCGTGGTCTGCGTCACATGAAAAAGCTCCCCGTACGCGGACAGCGAACCAAAACAAATTCTCGCACCGTACGTGGCAACGTTCGCCGCACGATGGGATCTGGACGACGTGCACTCACAAAGACATAATCTATGGCAACAGTAAAAGTTACAAACAAAGCAAAAAAGGTGAAAGCTATTCGTCAGGTTTCACAAGGCTGTGCTTTCATTCAAGCGACGTACAACAATACAATTGTCACGGTCACAGACTTAAATGGCAATACGCTTGCTTGGTCTAGTGCTGGTGCCTGTGGATTCCGTGGTCCTAAAAAAGCGACTCCATACGCCGCAAGCATGATCATTAAAACCATTGCTGACAAAGTAAAAGAAACGGGCTTGAAAGAGGTGGCTGTTTACGTCACTGGTGTCGGTTCTGGTCGCGATTCTGCTGTCCGTGCTCTCAACGCGAACGGATTTACGGTCACAGGAATTAAAGATATGACCCCTCTTCCACATAATGGTTGCCGACCATCACGCGCACGTCGCGTTTAACAGCTATGGGTAAAACACTCAAAACAACTTGCAAAATGTGCCGACGCGAAGGCGTGTCGCTTTGTGGAAAGGAAAAATGTGCTCTGAAACGACGCGCATACCCACCAGGCGTTCATGGTCCCGCACAAGCGATGAAAAAGCCGCGTTTGTCGTCGTACGGTTTGCAATTGCGTGAAAAGCAAAAGGCAAAGCGTTTGTACAACGTCATGGAACGTCAATTTAGTCGTTATTTTGAAATGGCTTCTCAAAAAAAAGGCAACACGGCTGATTTCTTGATTCAGGTTCTTGAACGCCGACTCGACAACGTTGTCTATCGTCTCGGGATTGGAAAAACACGTCGCCAAGCTCGTCAAATGGTAAATCACTGTTTCGTAACGGTGAATGGTGAATCTGTAAATATTCCATCGTTTTCCGTAAAAGTTGGGGATGTCATCGGGATTAAAGAAAATAAGAAAACAAAAGGATTGTTAACTGGAATGTCTGAAAGGTTAAAGTCTGTAGACGCTCCACGTTGGCTCTCGCTCGATTCCGCAATTATTTCTGGTAAAGTTACATCTCTTCCTGAGGGAGAGGATCTCAAAACCGTTTTCGATCCAACGCTTATCGTTGAATTCTATTCTCGATAATTTTAAAAGCCAATTTTATGGAGAACATTCTTCTCCCGTCAACGATCAAATTTGAGCCAGGCACCCGTGCAAACGAGGGTGTCTTGATCGTGGAACCGTGTTTTCACGGTTACGGCACTACTCTTGGAAACGCCCTTCGGCGCGTGTTGCTTTCGTCTCTTTCTGGTGCGGCGGTAACGGCCGTCAAAATAAAAGGAGGAACGCATGAGTTTCAGGCGATTCCAAATGTAAAGGAAGACGTCCTTGAGATTATTTTGAATCTTAAGGGGCTACGCTTAAAGTGTTTTAGTGATGAGCCAGTAAAGCTCACACTCAAGATAAAGGGCGCTCAAGTCGTAACAGCAGCGGATATCGATCCAAACGCCGATGTTGAGATCGTCAACCCAGACATGAAAATTGCCACGATTACCGATGATGCAGGCGTATTCGAAGTCGAATTAACGGTCGCGAAGGGACGTGGCTATATTCCAACCGAACAGCGCACAGGAGAAATCAACGATATCGGAACAATTGCAATCGATGCGTTATACTCCCCAGTTCGCAACGTTGGATATCGTGTTGAGAACACGCGTGTCGGTGAAATCACAAACTATGACAAGCTTGTCATGACGATTGAAACCGACGGTACGATTACTCCAGAAGAGGCGGTAAACCAGTCTGCAAAAATCCTTATTGACTATTTCTCGATTTTACTGCAAAATCCTGCAGAACTTGAATAACCCCGTCAGACGGGGTAACGAACTATATGCGACATCGTGTAAAAGGACGAACTCTTGGCCGCGAAAAGGCTCCTCGTGAAGCATTGCTCCGTAATTTGGCGGCAAGCGTTATTCTGTACGAAAAAGTTCAAACGACTGAGGCAAAAGCAAAGGAAGTTCGCCCACTTGTAGAGCGTGCAATCACGACAGGAAAAACACCAACGCTCGCAAGCCGACGTCACTTGATGAAATTTTTTTATACCGAACATCCAGTAAAGAAAATCCTTGAAGTGCTTTCTCCACGTTACGAAGCACGCAAGGGTGGATATACACGCATCGTAAAACTCGGCCATCGTCAAAATGATGCCGCTGATATGGTTCAGATTGAACTCGTATAAAATAGTGAGCCCGTCGAACTATGAAGACTCCAACACGCACAACTCAAACTCTCGACGCAGCAGGAAAAGCTCCTGGGCGTTTGGCAACTCAAATTGCAACGATGCTGATTGGAAAAAATCATGCAACCTGGGCACCAAACGTTGATGCTGGCGATGTTGTTGACGTTTCCAATGCAAGTAAGATGGCCGTGACCGGTAAAAAGATGGAGCAAAAAACATATTATGCTCACACAGGCGGTCCACGTGGACTGTCTGCCAAGCTCATGAAAACAGTTTGGGCAAAGGATCCATCCGATATTCTCCGACGTGCGGTTGATCGCATGCTTCCAAAAAATCGTCATCGCAACGAACGCATGAAGCGTCTCACCATCAAGAACTAGTATGAGCGAAACACCAACAAAATACATTAACGGACTCGGTCGTCGCAAAGAAGCGTCGGCACAGGTTCGATTGACTCCAGGTGGCACAGGAATAATCATTGTCAATGATCGTGAAATGAAGGAATATTTCCCATTCTTCACCCTTCATCAGGCCGTGAACGCTCCATTTGTCGCAACAGGCACCGAAGGAAAATACGACGTTTCTGTGCGTGTTATCGGTGGCGGTATTCATGGTCAGGCCGATGCGGTTCGCCTCGGTATTGCACGAGCTCTTATAGAAATTGCTCCAGACTATCGTCCTGCATTAAAGAAACTCGGTTACCTGTGTCGCGACGCTCGTGTTCGTGAACGCAAGAAGTACGGGCATCTGTCTGCTCGTCGCTCTCCACAGTGGGCAAAACGTTAAACAACAAACCGGTTCGCGAAAGCGGCCGGTTTTTGATATCATGGGATTATGTCTGCTTCGGTTGCGCAAAATACGATGTACTTGACAGTGGCTTCGATTGGGCAAAAAATACTGGCTTTTGTCTATTTTTTGTTTCTGGCACGCACCATGGGAAGCGAACAGACGGGTGGGTATTTTTTAGCGCTTTCTATCACAACTATTTTTTCTACGATTACAGATTTTGGGATCACACCTGTTATTATTCGTGATATTGCAAAACATCCAGAACGTGCCATGCAACTCGTCTCACAAGCGATGTGGTTCAAAATACCATTCATGGCCATCGGAGCCTTTCTTGCTATTGGTTCAACCTTTTTGCTCGGGTACAATCAATCCATCCGTGAATTAGTCATGATCGCGTGTCTCATCATGTTGGCTGACGCACTCTCACTTCTTTTTTACGGAGTTCTCCGAGGACATCATGCGCTTCGCTTTGAGTCGCTTGGTATTTTTGTCGGACAACTTTTTACCTTGCTGTTTGGTGGTACGGTCCTTTTACTTAGTCCATCCCTTCATTATTTGATTGGCGCGTTGTTGATCGGTTCTGTTTTTAACATGCTCTTTTCTGCTCAACAGGTTATTCGATTATTGGGAATCAAGGCTATTATTCCTTATTGTAACAAGGAAACGGCTCGCAAACTCCTCATGACAGCCATCCCATTCGCCCTCGCAGGAATCTTCGTGAAAGTCTATTCCTACGTTGATTCCATTCTGATCAGCATCTTTCTTAATACAGCAGCGGTTGGCGTTTATGCACTCGCGTATAAATTTACGTACGCCTTTCAATTTCTCCCCATGGCGTTTGTGGCGGCCTTGTACCCAGGTATGAGCGCTCTCGTCTCAAACGATCCAAAGCGTCTCAAAACGGTGTTTGATGATGCCCTCTGGTACATGATGGTTCTTGCAACGCCTATTACCTTTGGATTATTTGTCATTGCCAAGGAAGCGATTGCTCTTGCAGGCAGCGACTTTAGCGAAGCAACGGTCGTTTTACAAATCCTGATTTTTGTTCTCATCCCAATTTTTCTTGATTTTCCCGTTGGATCATTACTGAACGCCGCAGACAGACAATCTACGAAAACAGCGATTATGGGTGTAACGATGGTCATCAATGTTATTTTCAATGTATTACTCGTCCCCACGTACGGCTTGATTGGCGCGGCGATATCGGCCGTCATCAGTTTTTATTTTCTCTTCTTCGCAGGATTGGTATTTATTCCAAAAATTATTCCTGGGTATCGCATCAGAGATTGTTTCAGAACCATTCTTCCTATCGGACTTTCTGGAGTCGTGATGGGCGTCGTTGCGATGTTATTAAAACCCGTTATTGGTTATCAACTGATCATTCCTCTGTCCGTCGTTGTGTATATTGCAATGCTATTTTTAACCCGTTCCATGCGAGTCACACATCTAAAAAATGCCCTCGCGATTATTCGCAAGAAGCCATCGTATGAAGACGCTCCTGTACACGATTGATTATCCACCAAACAGAGGAGGGGTCGCGCGCTATCTGCACGGATTAGCCGATTATTTTCGTGATGAAATAGATGTCGTTGTCCCGACAGAAAATCAGCGACGCTGGTGGAATATAGCGACGGACTTATTTCGACGACAAGAAACGTATGATCACGTTCTCGTAAGTCATGTTCTTCCCGTCGGGACAGGTGCGTTTATTGCAAAGATGCTGACAGGGAAGGCGTACATCGTCATTGTGCATGGGATGGATATTGGAATCGTGAGACAGTCGTGGTGGAAAAAAATCCTTGCGGGAATCGTATTGCGTCATGCGAAACTGGTCATCGCAAATTCTCAGGCGTTGGAGCGGGAGGTGCAGACCGTTTTCGAAATAGATACAACACTCGTAATTTATCCTCCCGTCATTTCGAGGAGTCCTCAGGCCGTGAGATTGCTTCGCTCCGCTCGCAATGACAATACGGTAAATTTACTGACCGTTGCCAGACTCGTCCCGCGTAAGGGCCATCTTCGCGTTTTAGACGCTCTCGATCTCCTCCAGAAATCGCATCCTGAACTGACGATTCATTACACGATCGTTGGTGATGGACCGATGCGAGAATCCATCCAGAAGCGGGTTTCTGACCTTGGTCTTGGTTCTGTACAGATCGTGACAGATGCGACAGACGATGATCTTCCATCACATTACACAAACACAGATATTTTTGCCATGCCTATTATTTCAGATCCCGTTGATCGTGAAGGGTTCGGCATGGTGTACCTAGAGGCCGCATCCTACGGTGTTCCGTCGATTGCGACGAACATGCCAGGAGTTGACGAAGCGGTGCTGGATGGAGAAACAGGCCTTCTTATCCCTGATGGAAACATCCAGAGGCTTGCAGAGGCGATTTATGAGCTTGCAACAGATCCGAAAAGACGTCTGAGACTAGGAAACGCTGCAAAAAGCCGTGTTGAGTCCCTTTTTACACCTGAATCTCAATTTTCTAAACTCGCCCAAGTCATTGCGAAGAGTCCTCAGACGACGCGGCAATCTTCTGGCGAAAGGATTTCCGTCATCATTCCATCCTATCAGCACGCGGCGACGATTGAAGCCTGTCTTAAATCGATTTTTGCTCAGACACGTCAACCAAATGAAATCATTGTTGTCAATGACGGAAGTACAGATGGTACGGATACAATCCTCACACCGTATCGAAATCGCATCACGATTATTCAGCAAGAAAATCAAGGAGGGAATGCCGCGCGTAACAATGGATTTAATGCCTCACGAGGTGATCTCGTAATTTTTTGTGATGCAGACGTGATCATGCGACAGGACATGCTCGAAAAAATGGAGGACGTGCTTCTTGAAAATCCAAACACAGATTTTTCGTATAGCGGTTTTCGTTTTGGATGGAAGTCGTTTCGATCTTTTTCATTTAATGCAGATCGACTTCGCCAATTCAATTATATTCATACAACATCCTTGATTCGTAGAAATGTTTTTCCTGGATTTGATCCAATGATTCGTCGTTTTCAGGATTGGGACGTATGGTTGTCGATGATCGGACGAGGGAGTGTTGGTGTCCATATCGATGAACAGTTATTCTGGATCACTGACGACGCGTCGAGACCAGGAATTTCTCAGTGGCGTCCGTCCTTTCTTTTTCAGATTCCGTGGCATCGGCTTCCTTGGAAACCAAAATCTGTAGAAAAATATCAAGCCGCAAAAAAGATTATTGCAGAAAAACACCGCCTATGATCTCGATCATCACCGTCTCGTACAAAACAACGGATCACGTCACCAATATGCTCGTGACGCTTCTTGCTCATTGTTCGAATACTCCGATGGAAGTTTTTGTTGTGATGAATGGAGACGGGACAGACGTAGAACCACTTCGATCGCGCTTTCCAACGGTAAAATTTATCGTCAGCGAAAAAAATCTTGGATTTGCTGGAGGAAATAATTTGGCGATTAGACAAGCGACGGGGGAATACATTCTCCTCGTTAATCCCGATGTCTTGTTTATAGACAACGCGGTCCAGGCGATTCAGGATCGTATGGACCGTGACCGTGATGTGGGAATCGGGGGAATCTCTTTAAAAAACCCCGACGGTTCACAACAGGATTGCGTTTGGAAATTTCCAACTCCTGTCGATCAATGGCTCTTGATGTTGAAGATTCCACACGCTTTCCCAAACCTGCCACCAATCCGTCAGTATCTGATGAAGGATTTCAACTATGAACAGACCCAAAATGTCGATCAGGTCATGGGAGCATTCTTTTGCATTCGCCGTGATGTTATCAACGCAATTGGCCCCCTCGACGATGGATTTTTCATGTGGTATGAAGAGGTAGACTTTGCGAAACGCGCAAAAAACGCGGGATGGACGACAAGGTATTATCATGATGTCCAAGCTCGTCATAAAGGCGCGGGATCGTTTCGGCGAGTAGGGACATTCAAAAAACAAGCAATGATACGAAAAAGCCTACGACGCTACTTGAAAAAACATTTTGGACTCGGTCCCTGGTTTCTTTTCACCTTGTTTGATCCACTCTTTGTCATTCTCGGTGGTATCGCCGCACTTGTAAAGCCCTATTAATATGCTTGCTCAATTTTTTGGAAAACCATTTCTTATAACCCTCAGTGCGCTTGCAGGAATTTTTCTTCTTGCGATTCTTGTCTTTCCGTATCCTCTCTTCGCCGGAATTGCCCTGATCACGATATTGCTTGCAACAGGCATTCTGTCTTACAAACATCCTGAACTCGGACTCATGATCGCGTTTGCAGAATTATTTGCAAATTCTCACGGGCATCTTATTTTTTACGAAGTAAGTGGATTCGCCATCTCACTGCGCATGACTATTTTTCTTGCGGTCATGCTCGCATGGCTGATTTCTGTTCTCACAAGACGCGTACGAGTCTCGCTCTCTGATCCTCGATTGATTATTTTTCTTCCACTTTTGATCGCCGTTGCCATCGGATTTATTATCGGATTCACTCAAAACTCTCCTTTCAACGCTTTCAAGGACGGAAACGCCTATCTCTATCTTGCGTATCTTCTCCCTGTCCTCACCATTGATTGGAATGCCGTCAATAAACGACTCCTCTTACAGGTCATAACCGCGTCCGCAACATGGGCGCTTATCGTTACGCTTGGGCTGTTATATATCTTCACCCACTTTCCAGAATGGATGCTGTCCGCGGTGTACACCTTTATCCGCGACACACGCACAGGGGAACTCACAAAAATGGCAGGAAACATTTTCCGCATTTTTCTTCAGGCACAACTTTCCCTCGTGATCATGGCCTACCTCCTTTCTCCATTTCTCTTTTTAAGATCACTCACGAAACGAACGTACTGGCAAATCACTTTATTATTTACGTTTATCCTTTCCGTCATTCTCATCAGTCTGTCACGTAGTTTCTGGGTTGGAATGATCGCGGGGGATCTCGCACTCATCACTCTCGTTATATTAAACGGTTGGCCTGGAGCAAAAGTTGTTTGGAAATCGATCGGTTCGATGGCGATCTCCTGTCTTGGAGCCGTCATTTTTCTCGTTGGGATCGTGTTATTTCCCCTTCCATATCGCGTTGGAAGCGTAAGCGATTTAACCGGACTGTTATCAGATCGCACAACCGATACATCCGACGTTGCTATTTCGAGTCGCTGGAATTTACTTCCACCGCTCATGGACGAAATTCGTTCAAATCCAATTGTTGGCAGCGGATTTGGAGAAGAGGTGACGTTTAAAACAGATGATCCTCGCGCACGTGCGATCAATCCAGACGGCACATGGACGACGTACTCGCTTGAATGGGGATGGCTTGAAATGTGGCTTAAAATGGGGATTCTCGCTCCGATTGCTTTTGTTTCGTTAGCCTTTTCTTTTATCCGTGGATTACTGCCTTATCTGAAAACCGATCAATCCTGGCTCGGTATCGGTCTCATTTCCTGCCTCGTGATGCTCTTCGCCACGCACGTCTTTTCTCCATACCTTAACCATCCACTCGGTCTCGGATTTCTCCTTTTTATCATTCCTTTTTTGAAACAAAAAACTCCTGTGCTTGCACAAAGAGTTGGAGTTGGATCTGCCATCCTCACAAGAGGAGCTCAAGCAAGCGTGACTCCATCTATATCGGAGTAACCAAGTAAAAATGCGGATGCGGTCATCGCAGATTTTCCTTCAGGTTGTAGATTGATGATTTCAAGAGTTCCATCAAGGCCGTCGACAAACAGTCGGTGGTCTTTTACTTTCAGCGTCCCAGGTGGAACATCGGCGCAAAAATCTGATTCTTGAACACGAAAAATTTTTATTCGAATTTCTTGTCCGTCGCGTTTCCAAACAGACCATGTTCCTGGCCATGGCTGAAACGCACGAACGAGCCGTTCAATCTCAACGATCGAACGAGTCCAGTTGATGTGGCCGTCTTCGCGCTCAAGTAATGTTGTGATGGTTGCCTTTGTGTTGTCTTGAACGATCGGTGTAACGGAACCTTCTAGATAGCGATGAATGGTTTCGACGAGTAACGGAGCGCCTTGTTGTTGCACTTTTTGCATGAGTGTTTCAAGTGTTTCGTCTGCATCGATTGAAATGGTCACTTGCGAAAGAAGTGGGCCTGTGTCCATCCCTTCATCAAGCAACATGATCGTTATGCCTGTCGTAGAATCGCCTTCCTTAATCGCCCAAGGCATGGGAGAAGGCCCACGATATTTTGGAAGAAGGGAAGGGTGAACATTGATACAACCTCGGCTTGGAAGATCGAGTACGGCCTTTGGAATAATTTTTCCGTACGCCACGACAACAAAGAGATCCGCATTCAGCGCAGATAATTCTTGTTGGGCAGACTCAGATTTAAGTGTTGTGAATTGTAATACCGTGATCGTATGAAGTGTCGCAGAGGACTTGATTGGAGTTGGATCGATCTGATGCCCGCGTCCAGACGGACGGTCGGGTTGTGAAACCACCGCAACGACATCAAGTCTTTCATCACGCGTCAGTGCTTCAAAAAATGGAATGGAAAACTCAGGTGTCCCAAAAAATACGACGCGTGTTTTTATCATAAAACGAGATGTTTCGGTGGACGCGTAAATTTTTCCACGCGATCGATAAAAAGCACACCATCAAGATGATCAATCTCGTGTTGGAAAACGACGGATTCCAGGCCACTTGCCTCGCATTTTATTTCTTTTCCATTTTCATCAAACGCCTTTACCTTTACGCTTCGAAAACGTTTTACCATTCCCCAAACACCTGGAACAGACAAACAACCTTCTTCAAACAAAAACTTTCGGAAAGACCGTCCGGTTATTTCTGGATTGACGTATGCGTTTGGACCGTGACCAATGTCAATAATAATCACACGCTCATGCACCCCAACCTGTGGAGCGGCAATTCCACATCCATTTTCATCCACCATTGTTTTCTGAAGATCTGCGATCAATTTTTTGATGCGATCAGAACCTAAATCTGACACAGCAACATCTGTGGAACGGACGCGTAATTCTGGATTTGGTTCGGTGAGGACGATCATAAGAGAGGTGAAATTTATCATTCTATGGCTTGTGTGTCAATGATATAATGATCTTCGAGTGTTGAAAAGAATGTGAGAAGCCGAGTTTCCTCATCTGGCGGAACAGAAAGGATGAGTTTTTTTGCTTCGTAAACAGTGACGTTTGGAAATTCTGTGCGAAGGTGATTCAGGACTCGATCAAGATCATGCGCACGCTCATGTGGTTCATCGACACGAACATCGATCGACATGCGTCGACGAAATGGTGGAGAAAGATAAGCACGACGCGTTTCTGCATCGCGCTCGAGAGCGGATCGAATATCAGAAAGTCCCGTTCGAAATAACTCACAGACGTCTGTTTGAAACAAGACATCCGCTTTGCAGGCATGAGCAACTCCACGCCATTCTTCTGCATCATGCAACGCATTTTCAACGGCGCGGTAGGATGGATCGTACAGAGCGAGATCTGCATCAAGATCAACCACGAGGCCGACATTCGGTGGGATAAACGGATCAAAAATATTTTCAAGATAATGTCGTGTCACGACGAGCACATCAGACGCATCTGCCTGAACGAGTTCAGATCCTTTTTCAATACAGCTGACGGATTTATTTGGAAAGAGGCGCTGTATTATTGTTGTGATGATTCGATTTCCAAAACCTTTCGCCTTTAATTTTGTCCCACGACATTCTGGACAGGTGATCGGGAGAGGCTCCACGCGTCCACATCGATGACAACGAACCGTTTGTTCATAAACAGCATAGACTCCACGACACTGCGTACAAGGAAAACGATGCCCACAATCCTCACACTGCAGTCGTGATGCGACCCCTTTTTTATTATACACACAGATAACGCGTCGTCCTTCCTCAAGGATTTCTGTCATACGAACATGCGTCGTGTGTCCAATACAAGGATGAGGACCCCGATGACGTTCCACGGTCATATCCACGACCGTTGTGCGCGGACGAGCTTCTGATCCAATCAAATTAATTGCGTTAAATGTGATCAGGTCATCGACGCGTGGACACACATCTAAAAATAAAAGTCGTGTGTGAAGCATCTTTGATAGAAGGCGGCTTATTTCACGAACATCAAATCGCGGGTTATGATCGTTTTGCTTATGGTTTGGATGACTGGATCGCATCACAAAAATAGCTCCGAGTTGAACGTGAGTCCAAAGGGCTGTCACACGTGTTCCCAAAAGCAACCTTGGTTCACGACCACGCCACTTTGTCCACGCATGAAATCGTTCACTGGAAGATTCTTCTCCTGTCACCACGAGTGGTTGATGTCCTGCCAAACGATCAGCGACGATACGAACGTCCCGCACATTTGGAAATAAAACCATGACTGGTTCTTCAGGATGATCTCTGAGATATATTCCTAAAATGGCACACGCTCGTCGCAAATCAGGAACGGTGATAAATGCCTCACGTCGTTGAGTAAGCAAGGAAGCAACGAGAGTAATGGAAGGAGCCTCTCGAGCGGGTATGGTCAGCGGCAACGCACGACGTGCTGCGGATTCTGAAGATTTTTTTTTAACAAAGCGTGGGAGTGCCGCAAAGAGAATTGAGGAAACCGACTGCGCGGTGTCACGTGCCATTTGTTCGTAACATTGCAATTCCTCCTCTGAAAATATTTGACCAGGGATAATCGCCGTGACGGATTTGAGAGTAATCCCTCGAGATCCACCATCCTTTATTCTTGCAACAACTCCTCCAAGTTCAAAACCGCGAAAAGGAATGCGCACACCCATTCCACGGGTTAAGGCCATCGAGTCCGGAACTTCATAATCGAAAACACCGAACTTCCTCGGCATACGTTTGACGGGGTAAATCTCGGCGATCATAACTGGAATTCTGCGACGAGGTAGCCTACGCCGAAGGGGGATTCGTAGGAGAGGAGTTTAGGGGTGGTGTGGATTCCGTCGAGGAGTCCGAACAGGATGAGGAGAGGGAAATATCCACATTCTGTTGCTTGGATGCGCGTTGATTCATCAATCGTGAGCAACGTGGATGCGGTTCCTTGTTTGACCGCCCGACAAACTTCCTCATCGAACTGTTTTCCTTCTGGATGAAATCCTGCGGGAGCATCGGATGAGAGAGAGTGTGCCAGATCACCTGATGCAATAACGGCGATTCGTTCCGGACGGTTTTGACACACGTCTTGTAACGCCTTTCCGAAATCAAAATGATCCTTCGGCGATAGTCCACTCCACGAAATAGGAACGATTTTTGTTTGAGGCGTGGACTCTGTCAAGAAAATAAGAGGGACCGCGCATCCATAATCAAGCGTCGGTGCCGAGTCAAAAGTAAAAGGAATGCCAAGCTTCCGCATCGAGCGTTGAATGGTATCGAGAAGGGAAAGGTTTGGTAAAAATGTTTGCTTCGTTGTCAGATCACCAAATGCCGACAGATCCACTTCATACGGGTCGTGCATATTCGCGGAAAACGCCGTGGCGTGCTGGGTTGCGTGCGCAGAAATAATCAGAATCGTGTCAGGTCGTGCATCTCTTAATGCGTCTTGAATTTCGCCCATTGCCGAAATCGTTCCGCTCATTTTTTCATAGGCAGATTGCCCCACGGTCGGAAGCAAAAGTGGAGTGTGCGGCGTAAATGCAGAAAAGACAATCATATTAGATCTCCTCTGATTCATCTTCTTCCACCATACTCACATTCTCTCCAAGAGGATGAATCAGGACCGATCGCTCGTTTGTAAACACCACCTGATCCCAGCTCCATCCATAAAAAAGGAATGTTTCCTCATCAGTAATTGGACGACGTTCTCCACCAGATACGACATAAATATCTGGTTTACCGGAAACACCGATCAACGTACCATCTTGAAAAAGGACAGGATCCGTCGTTGGATACACGGCTAATTCTGAAGGAAGCGTTGCTTTTAAACTAGATAAGGAAAAACGATTCAGTAAAATTTCCTTTGACATAATCGGCGCCTTCATTCCATCTTGAATGAAGTACACTCCACCGGTTGATGTGTCCTGCATAAGGGCCCCTTGTGGATACGCGGTATCGATTGTAATCGGTTCCCCCTCGACATAGGCTGCGAGATCGTCAAAGGTCACATCAATAATGTCGTCAGGACTGAAGCCGATGGCACGAAATGCTTCTTGAGAATCGATCCCGCGGATTGTGTCGTCGACGAGAAGATAAACGGTCCCGTGTGGAGATCTGAGGAGGGAATAGTTTGGTAATGAAATGGATTTTCCTACGGCAAAGACGCTGAGTGCGCTTTCTGAAACAGGAACGATCGTGCTTGTGTTGAATCGAGTGAGAAGCGCTGCTTTAGAAGTGATTGGTCGTCGAAGACCGTATTGAATGAGCCACACTCCGCCATCTTCTGTATTCTGTAACAGCGTGCCGTCCGGATAGGAATAGGTAAACCAATTTTCCCAAAGTTTTGCAAAGTTATTATTTCCATGAAGATGCGGAGTGTAGGTGTATAACGCAGCCGTCGCAGCGTTTGCTGGAACAACAAGGGTGTCATCAATCTCGGATACAATGCCCGGACCAAAACCCATCACGGTGTATCCCTGTGAAGCAACGTCGGCGAGATACCCGTCGATAAT
>CALRHL010000014.1 GCA_943359455.1 Candidatus Uhrbacteria bacterium RIFOXYB12_FULL_58_10 | reverse complement strand
GCTTCAGAGACAGAAAGGCGAATAATGGATGCGAGTGGCATAAGGTTCTTATTAGTTTGTCCACACTAGTGTAGCCATAAATGGCATCAAAGTCAACTTTTTACCCACAAGCATTGATATTTTGGCTTAAATGAGCTAGAATACACTGCTTACGTCACTTCATGTGACAAATACTCACTAACCGTTGTTTACTCCTGTGCAAGACTTGAACGATCAATTGCTTTTGTTCCGAGTTCGCAAATTTCGCGATCCGGAGGCGTTTACGAGACTTGTTGAAAAGTATCGACACGAACTGTTCAATTTCATGAGATCAAAGCTCCCTTCAAAAGAGGATGCCGAGGATCTCATGTCGATTGTCCTCATTCGAACATGGTCATACATTTCTACGTCTCACGGGAACAATAAGGATCATCATTTTCGTGGACTGATCTATCATATAGCGAGAAATGGAGTTGCGGATTATTACAGGACGCGTAAACAAACCGTCTCGATAGATGTACTGGCAGATGAAGGAACGCAGTTTACCGATGTAAAGGAAACAAAAGAAAAGATCGAAGCCGTAACGGAGATGAGGCTTCTCAAAGAACAGCTTCATCGTCTTAGTTCAGATCAGAGTGAAGCTATATCCATGCGATACTTTCAAGGGTTGGACTACGCAGAGATTGCAAAACGACTTGAAAAAAAAGAAGGGGCCGTGCGTACACTTATTTATCGCGCACTCAAGGAACTTCGAAAAAATTTGTGACGATCCAAGAAATTGAACAATTACTACGATCATCAAAAAACGCCCCTGAGTTTGGTGGCGATTATTCTGATGAAGGAATGAAGCGCGTATGGCAAAAAGTTTGTGCTGATATTGGAATTGATTCAAATGCAGAACCATACAGGATCACCTGGCGCGATTATCTCGATTACTTTTCCTGGCAGTTCTCGCACGTCTGGATGCGTCCCGTGTCGGTTGCTCTCTCCATCTTTGCCATCATGTTTGGTGGATGGATTACAACGGTAAACGCTTCGTTCGATTCCGTGCCAGGCGACATTCTCTATCCAGTGAAGCTTGCAACCGAGCGTGTACAAATTACATTGGCGACATCAGGTGGCCAACGAGCGAAACTTCATGCAGAGTTTGCTGGACGAAGGCTCGATGAAATCACGACGATTACCAGTTCAACAGAAGAAGGAAATGATGTGCGAGTAAAAGCGGCTGTGGATGGGTTCAAACAAGAAATCGCGTCGGTGAACGAAGAGCTCGTCTCGATCCAGTTGTCTGATCCTGCACAAGCAGCAGAACTCGCGATGATCGTCGACTCTAAAACCGATGCATTCGCCGCAACGATTGCACAAAACGATTCGTCTGTGCCAGAGGAAAGTAAGTCCGAAGTCGCAGGTGCTCTCACGGTTCTCGAGGAATCCAATACACAGGCGGTCAACACGATCGTTCAAAGCCATGAATCGAATCAGCAACAAGGAACAGAAGAAGCCATTCAGAAAAATTTTCAAGATGAGCTCACAGATCTCAACACACGCACAGCACTTTCTCTTGGTCGACTGTCCGTTATCGAAAACGTTCTCACGGCACGGGCGGTCATCAACACATCGTTTACAGAACGTATTAAGGAAGCACGAACAACGGTCAATTCACATGACTCAGCCATCCACGATGCCATGAACATATTCGCGGCTGGCGGATATCGAAAAGCGTTCGATCTGCTCGCAGAAGTTGAAATCGAAATCGCTCACTCAGAAGAAATTATCACCGAGCTAGAAATTGAGATCACGACGGGGATGTAAGCTCCGGAACGGTACCTGACGCGGACGCCACTAAAGTGGCTAAGAACACTGTTCATAGGGACTTTAGTCCCGTCCGTCCGGTTTCGTTCCGGGGCTTAAGCCCCATTAACCTGTTAAGGCGCGTTCATGCCAAAAGGTCGAGGCCGTCAGGCCGCATGTACGTCTTAGAAACTAATTTTGTACAAAATATTTTATGACCGACTCCCTCAAAATTGGGAAACGTGCATTCACGGTGGCGGTAGCCGCTGCGACCATTCTTTGGTCCATCGGTATTTCTGCTTTCGTGGCTCCTATGTCAGCTCGTGCAGCTTCGTCTGGCGATTTGATTAAAGGTGAAACCCTCTCAACCGTGTATTACTACGGTTCCGACGGCTCCCGCTACGCTTTTCCAAACGAGAAATCTTACTTTACATGGTATTCAGATTTCTCTGATGTTGAAACAATTACCGACAGCGAACTTGCAGCAATCTCGCTCGCAGGAAACGTTGTTTATCGACCAGGATCACGCTGGGTGAAAATCCAGAGCGATCCAAAGACCTACGTCGTCTCAACCGAAGGTACCGTCCGCTGGGTGGAATCTGAGGAAGTGGCTGAAGGTCTCGCAGGAAGCGACTGGAACACCATGATTGATGACGTCCCAGACACCTTCTTCGTTGACTACACCGTTGGAACCTCCCTCACCGATGCAGGTGACGCCTTTGACGGCGCTCTTGTGGATGTGGATGGAGCGACCTACCTCGTGTGGGACGGCGAAATGCGCCTAGTTTCCGACGCAGGTTTCTCTGCCAACATGTTCCAAACGCGCAACGTGCTCGATGGCGATGGCATGGACCTTGCAGGTCTTGATGCAGGTGATGAAGTGACCGAAGAACTTTCCGCATTGACGGATTCCGTCCAGCTTGGCGAAGAAGTCACCGGCGGCCTCTCGGTCTCCTTGGCTTCTGACACTGCTGCGTCGGCAACCATTCCATCCGGCGCTGCTTCTGTTGGGTTCACGAAAGTGAAGCTCATGGCAAGCTCTGGATCGGCTGATGTCAGCCAGATGGTGTTCCGTCTCGGCGGCATTGGTTCCGTTGATAACATTGAAAATGCATTCCTGTACGAAGGTTCCATGCGTTTGACTGATGCACGTTCCGTGAACTCATCGACACGCAACGTGACCTTCTCAGGTCTCGACATCTCGCTTGATTCTGGCGACTCAACGTACGTGACGGTTCGCGTTGATATCCTAGATGACGGCGATGTTGGTAGTGGCGACACTGCAAGCTTTGCTCTTGTGGATGAGGATTCCGTGACTTCTTCGGCGACGGTTTCTGGTTCGTTCCCAATTTCTGGAAACACCATGACCTTCTCGACCACAGAAGCGGGAACCATCACCATTGATAAGAATGGCACTGTTTCCGATCCAGTCATTGGAGAGGAAGGCGCTGAAATTGCCGAGTTCGACGCAACAGCGGCGAACGAGGACGCATGGTTGTCTGAAATCACCTTGAACGTCGATGACGCAGGTGACCACAGCAACTACGAGCTTTGGAATGGCAACGACTTGGTCGCGTCTGGAACACAGTCCGACGATCTCGTTTCATTCGAACTCGCAGACTCCATTTACATTGAAGAGGGCGAGACCGAAGATTTCACCTTGACTGCCGACATTGGTGGCGAGTCTGGTGACACGATCGGCGTTGCAGTCGAAGAAGAAGCAGACGTTGTGGCTATTGGTGGCGACTACGGGTTCAACCTCGAAGTTTCTATTCTTGATACCTACGATGAAACAGGTTCTGCCTGTGCTGCTTCAACAGATGAATGCTCTTTCTCCACGATTCAGGGTGGCGAGCTGACGTTTGCCTTCAATGGCCCTTCAGCTGACGACATTCAGATCGATGGAGAAGATCAAGATCTTCTTGACTTCACAATTACTGCCGATAACTGGGTTGAAGTTCAGGAGCTCGCTATCATTTTCGCTGATAACGGCGGGGCTGGTAACGACGACGACGATGATGATGACCAAGATTTGAAACAGGACGACAGTGAGACCAACCTTACCGATCTTGTGATCCGTGAGGAAGATGGTTCTGCATGGATGGGTCCTGAAGAACTTTCTGGTACAGACGCATCATCCGACACAACACAGACCATTACCTTTACAGACGATCAGATTTTGCAATCTGGAGAATCTATCGATCTTATGGTAACGGTTGACGTTGACTCTGGAGCTGTTGCAGGTGAAATTTACACCGCAACAATCGACATGAGTTTGGTTGTGGCCGAAGATTCAAATGGTGATGAGTTGGCAGCGGACGACATTGTTCCATCCGCTGACATTACAGGACGTGACTTCACATTGGTTGATTCTTCACTCGATGTGGACGCTTCCAGCCCACCATCCGATGGTGATTACGTGAAAGGATCAACCGGAGTCGATGTGTCGGGTTATAACTTTGAAGCAGGAGACGCTTCTGACGTGTCTGTGACGGATATCACCTACACCGTAGAAGGTGATAACGACGGAACATACTCATCAGAAGATGATATCGACGTGGGCGACCACCTCTCATCTTGCTCACTGTACGACAGCGAGTCCGGTTCTCTTGTCGACGGCCCAGAATCACCAGATTCTGACGACGAAATCGACTTCGAGGACTTTGAATGGACTGTTGAAGCAGGAGAGACATCAAAACTCCTCTTGACCTGTAATTTCAGCAATACGGATACGCTTGATAGCGACGATGCTGGAACCGTGGTCGATGATGATGCATACGCATTCTTTATTGCGGCTGACGCGGATATTACCGCCGAGGACGCCGATGGAGACAATGTGGATGCGGATATCGGAACAAACAACGATGACGGAGATGTGACGACTGTTACCATCACGGGCGCTGGCTCCATTGCCGTGACCTTGAGTGGTTCAACAGCGAACTCAACGATCATTCTTGGTGCTTCGACGGACGTGGATGTCGCGAAGTTCAAGTTTGCCGCAACCGACGAACCATTCACCCTTGAGACCCTTACGGTTCTCAATGGAGGGGATGATGATGTCGCCGCGAGCTTGATGCTTTCTTGCGAAAACGAAGCCGGAGAAACAGTCACAAAGACTGGATTCCTCTCAGGTGGATCCGCATCATTCAGCAACCTTGAGTGTTACGTGGACACCGAATCAACCGAAACCATTTCATTCACCGTTGATACCAATACTGTGTCTTCAACATCTGCCGCTTCCGGCAGCACGTTTGATCTCACCCTTGACGCAGACGCCACTGGTTTTGAAGCCATTGGAGCCGCATCTGGGGAAACAGTAACGGATGCAGGCACCGATGTGGCCGCAAACGAAATGGTGCTTCGCAAGACCAAGCCAACCTTCTCACTTGCTTCTGGATCTCCATCCGGTGCGGGTGTTGCAGGTAACTCTGAAGTTCTTCGCTTCAATGTGGCTGCGGACTCACGTGGGTTCGTTACCCTTGAACAGGTGTTGTTCGATGTGAACACATCAAACGACGGGTTAGCAGACGACTGGCTCGACTGTGACGTCACCGACCTCGGTGTCGCCACAAAGTGGGAACTGTATGACGCTGACGATTCGTCTGAGAAATTGGACGACGCTGGTGATTGGACATTCCTTAAGTCAGACGGTACGGCTTGTGGTGTAGACGATGACCTCGCGTGGGCTGAACTCGACTTCGAGGGACCAGGAGGAGCCACATCCGATGAAGAAATTGGCGCTGGAGAAACAAAGACCTACGTGTTGAAAGTTGACACAACAGGTGCAAGTTCATCCAACGACGATTCGATTCGCATTGACATTCCAGACGAGTCAACAGCTGATGATGTGGCACTCGATGCTATTCGTTGGGATGACGATGACACAGTAGAGGGCGTGAACGCGACAGGTACGTATGTTAAGAACCTCCCGGTTACGGGCGGTACAACCCAGTACTAGTTACTGGCAATACATGACAGCATTTCTTCACTCATCCTGAACGTTCATCGCAGCATCTTCTTGCACTCTTCG
Source organism: Candidatus Uhrbacteria bacterium RIFOXYB12_FULL_58_10 (assembly GCA_943359455.1). Taxonomy (GTDB): domain Bacteria; phylum Patescibacteriota; class Patescibacteriia; order UBA9934; family GWF2-40-263; genus YC12-FULL-57-11. The sequence continues at coordinate 21,769 of CALRHL010000014.1, read as the reverse complement.
GAGCTATGGAGGACCATCGGCTTGGCACGCAAGTGCTAGCCTTGGCTGCACCGAACGGAACGGATGCCGAGGATCCGCTCTCCGTACCAAAACCCACGCCTTTATGGTGTGGGTTTTTGGTTTGTCTAAATCCATACTTTCTGTTAGTCTTTCATTACTATGCTTAAGTACGATCAACAAAAAACTCAATTTTTGAATGCGTTATTACGGTTTCAGGAGTTGTTGGAACCAAAGACCATGGTCGAACGCGACGCGCTTATACAGCGGTTTGAATTTACGTTTGACACTGGTTGGAAAACACTCAAAACATTATTGGAAGAACAGTATTCGGTTGAAGCACCAACTCCTTTGCAAGCGTTTCAGGAAGCGATTCGTGTAGGGATTCTTGATTCGCTTCCGGTTTGGTTGCAAATGCGAGATATGCGGAACCTGACATCACACAGCTATTCGGAAAAAAGTGCGGTGGACGTGACACGAAGCGCGAAGGATTTTTCAGATGCGTTTGAGCGAATGAAAGCCCTTTTTGAAAAAACTATCTCATCGTATGAATCTTCCTCATGAGGAGCGGATGAAAATTGAAGCATGGATACGCGATCGTCTTTCTCACGAAGTGATTCTTTCTGACTACCGACTGTTTTTTTTCGGGTCTCGAGTGACGGATCAGGAAACATCAAAAAGCGATATTGATGTCGGCATTGAAAAAATAGACAGTGGAACACTTCCAGATGGTGTCCTTGCGACGATGCAAGAATATGTCCGTGAGTTACCAACCTTATACAAAATTGATTTCGTTGACTTCGGATGCGTTGATGAGAATTTTCGTTCGGTCGCACGGCAGAAAATAGAATTATTTTTTGATTAACCAGGAGGTGTTTTGTATGAAAAAAGAATTCAATCCAAAATGGATAAAAATTGGTGCGGCGGCGTTGATTATTGTTGGACTTGGGGGGTATTGGGAGTGGAATCAGCTCAGGCTCTCTGAACCAGGGACGATCGATCCTTCTGAACTTACCCTTGTTACTACGGTCGATCGTGGGATGGAGCCTGATGTTCGGGCGACGTTTGAGGAGCGGTTGGCGGTTCAAAAGCAGCTTGTTGAGGATAACGAGGCGAATGGGACGCGAGATTTGACCGCGATTTTGGTGTTGGGAAACATGTATTACGGCTTAGGAGAATTGGACACTGCCGCGAATTGGTATCGGGATATTTTGCGGACAAATCCGAACGATCCCCCTGCGCTTGAGAATCTTGGACAAGCTCAGCTCGAAATGGGCGATTATGCTGGAGCAGAAGCATCTTGGCGCGCGGCAGTAAATATTTCTGCTTACGAAGTGACATATCTTAAACTTGCGGATCTCATTGATGAGCATTTTAAAGAACGCACGGCAGAAGTGCAAATGATTCTTGAAACAGCAATCGGAAATATTGGTCAAACGACTGGGTTGTTAACTCGTCTCGGTCGGTGGTATGCCAGTCAGGGGATGTATGAGGAAGCGATCTCGCACTATCAGGTTGCATCGGTGCTAGATCCGAATGACGAGTCGATTAAGGAGACGTTGATGGAATTGAAGGAGAAGAGAAAAAATGACAAATAAACGTACAGGAAGAATATGCTATAATACCAGCACTATGCGTGTTGGTATTTTGTTTGCACATCGAATCCGAATCTTCGCCCTTTTGATTCCCTTATTTTCCCTTTTCATCCCTTTTCATCCCCTTGAAGCCCGTGGCAAGCTGATCAAAGGCGAATCGACCTCCTCGGTTTATTATATTTCAGGTGAAGAGCGGTTTGTGTTTCCAAATGAGCAGATTTATAAGTCCTGGTACGAAGATTTTGATGATGTTGAGACAGTGAACGACAGCGAACTTGCGGATTATGCGCTTGGGGGTAATGTGACCTATCGTCCAGGGACGAGATTGGTCAAGCTCACGAACAATCCAAAAGTATACGTCGTGGAGCCGGGTGGTGTTTTGCGTTGGGTAACTTCTGAGACGATCGCTTTGTCGTTGTACGGCTCTGACTGGGCATCACGTGTTGACGATCTTGCAGACGGATTTTTTACATCGTATGAAATCGGGAATGATTTAGAAGACACGGTCTATCCAGACGGAACTTTTCTTGAAATGGACGCCGTGTATTACGTGGTCTACGGTGGCGAGCTTCACGAAATGTCAGAAACAGGAATTTCGCGCAATGGTTTCCTCACAGATCATGCTGTTTTGGTCACCTCTGTTGACCTTCCAGAGGGTGATTCCATCACGCGTGAAGCGAGCTATTTATCCGACACGGCTGAGATTGGTCTTGGTGAGGATCAGGAAAACGACGTGGTTGGAGAAGAACGTTCGATCGATACAACGCTCGCATCGGGAACAGATGATGCCGTCATTGGGTCGTTTGTTGTTGCGATCAAGACAGATACGATCATGCAAAAGGTGAGTCTGTTGATCGAGGCAAAAACAAATGGGGATGATGATGCGGATGAAGGTGGATTGATTCGAGGGGATGGAGATGAGGATCAAATTGAGGCAAATTTGAAAAATATTCGCGTGGCGGATCTTGCGGGAAATGAGCTGTTTGATTCTGGGAGTCTTAAAACTTCCAGTGACGACGATGCGCAGACCGTTGTGCTGACAGGAAGCCAGACTCTGAAACCTGGTCGATATGTTTTTCAAATCCTGGCTGATTTGGACGAGGACGCTCCGGTGAGCGAAAAATATCAAACAACGTTCTACCTTTCTGCAACAGAGTGGATGGTGAAAGGTGAGGAATCGGAATATGCAATACCAGAAAAAGTTCAGAGTGATACGTTTACGATTGTGGAAGGTTCGATTGATTTGGCGCGTGATGGCGCAATTAAATCCAGTGAAGCATTGCATGGTGAAACCGATCGGATAGATATTTTTGGATTCACTCTTGCGAGTTCACAAGACGAAGCCGTGACGATCGATCGCATCGTTCTTACGGGGTACATCGATGCAGGGGAGGATGATGACGATTTTGTTGCAGGAACAGACACCGATAATCAAGCAGATTTTTCCGTTTCGGAAGTGATCAAAACCGTTCTTCTCGTCCGCAGATCCGATGACTCAACAGAATCCACGCACACGATTGATTCAGATGGAAAGGTTGTCTTCGATGGTCTTGATTGGTCACTTGCAGCGGGGGCGAAAGAATCATTTGTTGTCCAAGTGGAGCTTGAGGAAGATGTTCCAACGGGATCTCTGCCAGATCGTGTTGCATTCGATATTTCATCCACCGATGAAGTTGATGTAACGGATTCATCTGCCAATGCATATGAGATGAGCGGGGAAGCGGTAAATGGTGGTACAAGTCCGAAAAGTTTTTTGACGATTGGGTCGTCAGGCACACTCCTGATTTCTGGAAGCGGAGTGCCCGATGAGATTGTGGTGATGGGAGATGAGGGTGTTGAATTTTACTCGCTTTCTTTGTCTGCATCCGATGATGAAGATATTGTTGTAGATACGCTGTATTTGCGGTTTCTAGATCAGGATTCACCACGTGATGTTTTGGATGCAACGTTGCGGGTTGGAACGACAGATTACGAAGGAACCGTGACCGTTGGTGGGGTGAAGTTCGAAGACATGGAATTACTTGTCTCGGCTGGCGAGAAGATTGATGCAGATGTTTTGCTTGATCTTGCTTCCACAAGTGACGGAGCGGTCTCAGGTGATTCGATCGGATTGGAATTTGACCCCACTTCGTTTTCGGCCGTTGGAAGCACTTCGGAAACTGAATTTGAGGAAGAGGATATTGGTGATACGGTGACCGATAAAACAAAAACAGGAACGTCTGCGACGTTGTTACGAAATCATCCAACCGTTGCACTCGTATCGGGAGGCGTTGCAACAACGGCTGAGCAGGATGACGAAACGGAAGTGATGCGATTCACACTGGTATCAACAGGAGAAGGAACGTCACAGGTGAATACACTTACATTCAAAATTGAAACAAATGAAGAAGGCACCGACCGAGCAGACAACGATCTGTTCGAAAAATGGGCAGAGGTGAACGGGGATTCGCAAGATGATAATGAGCTTGTCACCCTTGTGGATGAAACGGGTGGTGAAGAGGATCTTGCGGAAGGGAACACAGGACACATTTATTTTTCCCTCTACGACGCGTCGACAAAAACAATCGATACAACACCTTCCGGACTAGAAACAGGGAGTGGAGACTACGGGATTCTCGTCTATGAATTCACATCCTCTCTCACGAGTTATTCCACAGCGAGGACATATCTTTTATTGCTCAACACCGAAGGAATTGCTGGAAAATCTCCAACAATCAAGGTAACCTTGCTTGGAGGCGATGATTTTATCTGGGAAGATGGGTCAGGTTCGGGTGATCAAAATGGAGACACGGTGGAGAGTTTGTCGGTTGCTGGATCGACGATAAAAATCGAAATTTAATTCGAACCAAGTTGAAGCATATGCGTCAAGTTTGTCTTGTCATGTTGATTGTCCTTGTTGGGATTGTGACAGCGATGCCTGTATTGGCGCGTATTTCTGATGATCCTCTTTATGATCATCAGTGGTATCTTGAAAAAATTGGCGCGCCGGCGGCTTGGGATTTGGCGACAGGGTCACACGATGTCATCGTGGCTGTTATTGATTCAGGATTGGATGTTGATCATGAGGATATCGTGGATAATATTTGGACAAATGGAGATGAGATTGCCGGAAATGGAAAAGATGATGATCGGAATGGATATGTGGATGATGTGAATGGCTGGGATTTTGTGCAGGATGATAATACTCCTACTCCAAACGTAGATGCGCCGTTTTTAGAAGAAGGGGTTGCACATGGAACAGTGATTGCAGGACTCATCGGTGCGGTGGGAAACAATGCGACCGGTGTGTCTGGAGTAAACTGGAGTGTGGCGATAATGCCATTGCGAATTTTGGACAACTATGGGTCGGGTGATTCTGCGGCAGCGCGCAACGCGATTCAGTACGCGATTGATAATGGGGCTGATGTGATTAATTTATCGTTTACAGGCTATGAAGTTGATTCCGCTTTTGAATCTGCAATTAATGCGGCGTATGTTGCTGGAATTCCTGTTGTTGCCGCGGTTGGAAATTCAGAAGGCGGAACAGATTTGAATGAGACGCCGATTTATCCTGCGTGTTTTGAGGGTACACGGACCGATTGGGTTATTGGAGTTGCGGCATCAGATGAAAATGATCAACGTGCAGACTTTTCAAATTACGGTTCGAACTGCGTGGAGCTATCTGCTCCAGGTGTTGATGTATTTGGACTGATGTATGAAGACGATGATTGGGCAAATTTTTCTGCGTCGTATGCTGGTGGATGGGAAGGGACGTCCGTGGCAGCGCCGCTTGTGACTGGTGCCATCGCGCTTCTCAAGTCAAAATACCCGTCACTCACCCCCTCTCTTATTCGAACCGTGTTACAGCTGTCTGTTGACCCGATATTGGAACGTGGAGTTGGAGCAGGGGAACTTGGAACAGGAAGACTAAATATTGGCACCGCGATGTCGATTGCATCTTCATTTGTCACAGAAGAACCAGCCGTAGGACTTTCGCCGATTACAGGAGCGTACGAAGAAATTGACGTTGTCACGAATGGTTCGTATATTCGCTCGCCTGGTTTTGATACGGTGTATTATGTCGATCTGGATCAGAAACGTCATCCACTTTGGGACGCACAAACATTTTTTACTTGGAAAGATTCTTTTGGATCTATCGCTTGGGTGACCGATGCAACACTCTCGACATTGTCACTCGGTCCGGTTTTACCACCACAACCCGGAGTCGTGCTCGTCAAAGTACAAAGTGAAGAAACCGTCTACGCCGTCGAGATAGGAGCAACGACATGGCGACCCGTATTGCGTGAGATTCCGTCCGAGACGGTCGCCGTCGCATTGTATGGAGAGGCTTGGAGTGATTATGTGATTGACATAGAACCAACGTTGTTTTCGCACTACTCCATCGGAGAAGCGATGACCGCAACAGATTCTGTTGATCTCTCGATGATGAAATTACGCGATACTCTTTGAATGTAATGCTTGAAATTTTTTGGAATTTAGTATTTAGATTTTAGTGTTTTTCCTGTATACTGCTCGTATATGTCAGAACTTCATTTTGAGAAGAAGAATATCCTTGTCACAGGTGGGGCGGGATTTATTGGGTCGCATTTGTGTGAGCGGTTGATTCGGGAAGGAAATCGGGTGATTTGTATTGATAATTTGTCGACAGGGACGGTTCACAACATCGACTCACTCCTTCCAAATTCAAATTTTCAATTTTTGCGTATCGATGCAAATGAGCTGATCGATCTTGATAAATTTACCGAGCTTGCTCCATTCAAATTACCGTTTCAAGGAATTCAAGAAATTTATCATCTTGCTTGTCCAACGACCATTAAGCAATTTGATCAATTTAAAATTCAAACGTTGCTTTCGAATTCACTGGGAAATTACCAAGCACTTGAACTCGCACGAAAATATCGTGCACGATTGCTGTTTGCTTCGAGTGCCGTTGTGTATGGTCCGCGAAAAAAGGAAAATCCCTATTTGAATGAGGATGATCTTGATGGGGGAGCGGATCACCTGTCGCAACGCGCGTGTTATGACGAAGGAAAAAGATTTTCAGAAACGATGTGTGCGACGTACCGACAGGTGCATGGATTAGAAATTAAAGTGGCGCGCATTTTTCGTACGTACGGTCCACGCATGCCGCTTAACGACGGTCAGTTAATTCCAGATTTTGCGTTGTCCGCGATTGATGGACAAGATATTGTGGTGTATGGAGGAAAACCATTTCATACATCTCTCATGTATGTTACCGATTGTATCGATGGTCTCATCCGTCTCATGAAAGCACCAAACGATCAGTGGCTTGTGAATCTCGGATCGGATGTGGATCATGACATTGCAGATGTCGCGCAGATGATTTTGGATATGTGTGGAGCAACCGCACAGGTGCGTCATGAAGCACCGATGACGTTTTTGTCAGAGCTTGGATTGCCTCGTATTACGCGTGCGAAAGAGCTTGGGTGGTTGCCGCTTGTGCGTATTGAAGACGGCCTCAAAAAAACGATTGACTATGTGAAGGCGAACAAGATAGAGTATTCCACATTATGATCACCGTTGCCCTTATTCCTGCTTATAACGAGGAAACTCGCATTGCCGACGCCATTCACGATGCGCGTCGGTTTGTGGATTTGGTTGTCGTTGTGGATGATTGCTCGAAGGATCAGACGGCAGAGCGTGCGCGGTCAGCAGGAGCGATTGTGCTCCGTCATGTTATTAATCGTGGACAAGGGGCCGCCCTTCAGACAGCAACGGAGTATGCGCTTACGGTTTTGAAGGCAGATATCGTCGTACATTTTGATGCGGATGGACAAATGGATGGGTCTGAAATTCCTAGTCTGATCGACCCGATCGTCCGTGAAGAAGCAGACGTGGTGCTCGGTTCGCGTTTTTTAGGAAAGCAGACGAATATGCCGATGACTCGCCTTGTGGCAAATCGCTTGGGACGTTTGTTTACATCTGTTTTTTCTGGAATCCATCTGACAGATACGCACAACGGATTTCGTGCTCTGTCGCGTCACGCGGCACAGGAAATAACGATCACGCTCAATCGGATGGCACACGCCTCTCAAATTCTTGATCTCATCAAGGTAAAAAAATTGCGTTACATCGAGCGACCGGTCACGATTCGGTATTCACAAGAAACGCTTGCGAAAAGTCCGTCATCGCTTCGGGCATTTGGGATCGTGAAAGATATTTTGAAGGATAAGTTTCTTACCCACGTCTAGACCATATGATGTTTCAAGGGATTCTGATTGCGTTTGCGTTGTTTGCCGTGACGCGTACGTTGAAGCAGTATCGTAAACAGAAAGTGAGTTTACACTGGTTTTTGTTATGGAACAGTTTGTGGATCACCGTGATTGGGGTTGCGTTGTGGCCGCGAAGCGCAGATATCATCGCGAAATTTGTCGGTGTTGAGCGTGGTGCGGATCTCGCGGTCTATCTCGCGGTTGTCATTCTTGCCTATCTCGTTTTCCGTTTGTTCGTCCGACAAGAACAGACGGAAAAGGAAATCACGAAGTTGGTAAGAAAGATTGCGATCGAAGAAGTTGAAAAATGACATAGGTTTTCATGAAGCCCAATATCGCGATTATCTATCTTGCCTACAATACTCGTCCGTTTTTAGACGAGGTTTTTGATTCTGTTGAAGCGTTGAATTATCCGAAAGAATGTCTTCATCTGATTGTTGTTGATAACGCGTCTACAGATGGGTCGGCTGAGAGAATTCGAGAACGGGTTTCTCAAATGAGCGGTTCATTGCGCGTGACTTTTTTTCCGAACGCGACGAACGAAGGATTTGCAGGCGGAAATAATATTGGGATAGAGCGAGCGTTGCTTGAGGGAGCAGATTATGTGTATTTATTGAACGGAGATGCAAAACTCGATCCAGAAGCGATCACCGAGACGGTTCGAGTTGCAGAATCAGACGAAAAGATCGGTTCTGTCCAGTCCTTGGTCCGCCTCTGGCAAGACCCAGACGTCCTGAACGTCACAGGAGGCATGGTCCATTTTCTCGGCTTCGGTTTCGCCAGAGACAACGGAGTCCGTTTACCCGTTCTAAACGCTATACGCTACACGCTACCTTCAGAGATTACGTACTCTTCAGGTGCCGCCGTTCTCTACCGCTCTTCAGTTCTCCGACAGGTTGGTCTGCTAGAACAATTTTATTTCATGTATCATGATGATCTGGAGCTTGGGTGGAGGATTCGGCTTGCGGGATACAAAAATGTACTTGCTCCTCAGTCGATCGCATACCATCACTATGAGTTTAGACGTTCGATCAAAAAATTGTACTGGATGGAACGCGCGAGACTGATTGTTTTTTTCTCGCATTTGAAAATCGGAACACTTCTTGTTCTTGCTCCATTTCTTCTTGTGCTCGAACTCGGACTTCTTGTCTTCGCGGCAAAAGGTGGGTGGTTGAAAGATAAACTTTGCGTGTATGCAGATCTGCTTTCACCAAAAACATGGACGCACATCTTGAAGAAACGTCGGGCATCGTTCTTGATCAGAAAAGTGACAGACAAAGAAATCGTTCGTCTGTGGACAGGGAAAGTCGAACATCAGGAAACAAAAAATCCGTTCGTGGATTTTATCGTGAACCCGCTCCTCTCAACGATCTGGTTTTTTCTCAAGCGTTTTATTTTATGGTAAAAATCGCACAAGTTGTCTGTACCTATCCGCCGTACCGTGGCGGAATTGGTCGCGTTGCCCATGAATATACTGAACGTTTGCGCGCGTGTGATTTTGATGTTCATGTGTTTACCCCACGATATAATCCCGTAGATGGGGATCCAGCATATGTTCATCGTGTTCCGTCCCCTGTCCACATCGGAAACGCCGGAGTTGTTCCATCTCTCGTGCGGAGATTATCTGGATTCGATATTGTCCATCTGCATTATCCATTTTTTGGTGGTGCCGAACCAGCGATTGTTGGGAAGGCACTTCGACATGATCAGAAACTTGTCATGACGTATCACCACGATCCCGTGGTGAATGGAATTCGTGGAGCGATTTACGAAGCACATCGCCGTCTGTTATTTCCTTGGCTTGTGAATCGTGCAGAAAAAATTCTTGTCTCCTCTCGCGATTACGCAGAGGTTTGTGATTTGAAAGAGGTTCACGGAGCAATGAATCGCGTAGAAGTGATGCCGTTTGGAGTCGATCTCGAGCGATTTCATCCTGGATCAGAACCTGAACTTCGATCCGCGTTAGGTTGGCGCGACGATCTTCCTGTTTTTTTATTTGTGGGAGGTCTTGATCCTGCACATCATTTCAAAGGTCTCCCTGTTTTATTAGAAGCACTTGAAGGGCTTAAGGATTATCCATGGCGTTGCGTGGTGATTGGGGACGGAGCATTACGTGCGACCTTTGAAGCAAATGCAGAGCTCGTCGGGTTGAAAGACCGCATGGTCTTTTTAGGAAACGTTTCTGATTCAGATTTGCCGAAATATTACCGCATGGCCAACGTGCATTGTTTTCCGTCCACAGAGCGAGCGGAAGCATTTGGAATGGTTGCTCTTGAAGCTGCGGCAAGTGGCATTCCGTCGATTGCTTCTGATCTACCAGGTGTTCGGTCTGTTGTACTGAACGGCGAAACGGGTTTGCTTGTTCCGCCGGGGAATGTGGAAGAGTTACGGCGCGCCATGTTGCTTATGCTCGAGCAGGTTGACCTTCGTCATCGTCTTGGAGAATCTGCGCGCCGCCGCGCCGAAGTAGAGTTTGCCTGGGATCCGCTCATGGCGAAGCTAGAAGCTGTCTATCAGGGATTGGAATGCAAAAAGTAAAATGTAAAAAGTAAAAAAGGAGGAAATCATTATTTTTGTATGAAGATCGGCATTATCTCAAATCTCTACCCGCCTGTTTCTCGCGGAGGAGCGGAGCAGATTGCGCATCGGGTGGCGCATGAATTGCATGTGAAGGGGCATGATGTGTTTGTGGTGTCTACACAAAAAGAATGGGCGTACAGGCCGAGGGTGACGGAGTCGCATGTGGAGAGAATTTATCGTTATCGTCCGTTCAATTTGTACCACCCACTCAATGATTTTCAACAGGCGTTTCCTGTCCGCGCTCTTTGGCATCTGACAGATATGTATTGTGGACATTCATCTGTGGCGCTCGGACGGGTGTTGGATTTTGAAAAACCGGATGTGGTTTTGACGCACAATCTGAAAGGATTTGGACTACAAGCGGTGCGCGCGATTCGAGAACGAAATATTCGGCATGTACACACGGTTCATGATATTCAACTCGCGATTCCAAGCGGACTTTTGATTTATGGGGAGGAGGATCGATGGTTGAATCGTTCTTTTGGGCAACGCTGGTATCAAGAATCTGTGTGTCGGATTATTGGTTCACCAGATGTGGTTATTTCTCCGTCAAAATTTTTGGCAGACTTTTATTCCGCGCGTGGTTTTTTTCCGCACAGCCAAGTGGAAATCATTTCTAATCCTGCGCCTATTGTTCAAACGACGGAGCGTATCCGACCGTCAGGTGGACCGTTGCGTTTGTTGTATGCAGGTCAGCTTGAACAGCATAAAGGGGTTCAATTTTTACTCGAAACACTCAACACACTCGATGGTCCTTTTGAATTGCACATCGCGGGAGATGGGACACTGACGGATTATGTCAAAGAATGGGCGAATCGTGATGCACGAGTGATCTATCATGGATTTTGTTCACTGGACAATCTCGTAAAACTGTTTTTGATTTCCGATGCAGTCGTCGTCCCGTCTCTTTGCTACGAAAATTCCCCAACCGTCATTTACGAAGCATTTCAAACAGGGGTTCCTGTTGTTGCATCGAATATTGGTGGAGTTGGGGAATTGGTTTGTGATGGAAAAAATGGCTATTTATTTGCACCGGGAGATTCGAGAGGACTTCGTGATGCTCTCAGACGTCTCACGACAGACACCGATCGTTTCTGGATGCGGCAAGCGGAAATTCAGTCAACCGTACAAGACTTCTCACTCGCATCGTATGTGGCGAGATTGGAGGAATTGTTTTAAGATTGTTTGTTTCCCGTGAACGCTTTCAGAATCTCAAGTGGGACGGTGAACACCACGGTGTTGGATTGATCTGAGGAAATATCGTTGATCGAGTTTAAGGTACGCAGATGAAGAGCGCCTGGGGAAGCAGACAACATGGCGGCGGCACGGGATAGGTTTTCGGCGGCGGCGACCTCTCCTTCGGAATTGATGATGACGGCGCGGCGTTCGCGTTCGGCTTCGGCCTGCTTTCCGATCGTGCGCACCATGTCGGGTGGCAAGTTGATGTCTTTAAGTTCAACCGTGGAAACTTCCACACCCCAGTTGAGTGTTGCTTCATCTACGATCTGTTCAATTTTTCCAGAAATCGTTGTGCGCTGGCTGAGCAACTCATCGAGCGTCACTTCACCAACGATATTTCGCATGGTTGTTTGTGCGAGTTGAAGAACTGCGTATTGAAAATTTTCGACTTCTAAAATGGCTTTCGCAGAATCGATGACACGGTAGTAAATAACCGCGTTGATTTTTGCAGATACGTTATCCTTGGTAATCGCGTCCTGTGCTGGCACATCGACCGCCTTCAAACGCAAGTCCACTTTACGCATGGACTGAAACACCGGAATGACCAGTCGCCACCCTGGTTCAACGATCTGGGTGAATCGTCCCATGGTAAATTTTACTCCACGTTCATATTGGTTCACCTGTCGAATACAGGCGACGAGTAGAATAATGAGAGGGAACGAGAATGTGCCGAGAAGGGCGGTAAAGAGGCCGAGAAATGAGTCCATAGGCGTTTTGAAAATATTAAATACTAAAAGCTAAATGCTAATAAACGTACTTAAACACATGTACAGCACCTTTGTCGAGTGCCCACCAGGTGGTGGCGGATTGTTTGGCGGTTTCAACAATGCGTGGGGCTTCCCACCAGTAATTATTTACGACAAAATAGAGAATGGTTGTATTTGGTTGGGTACAGGTTGTTGTGGACATACAGCGTGTGTTCATGAGGTCGAGTGCATCCTGAACGGTTTGTGTATTTGGAGTTTTATTCATCTGCAAAAATTTTTCGTACAAATCTCCTCCAGTTGGGATCGGATAGAAAAAGAGATCGCCATAATAGTGCATGAATCCGAGTTCTGAAATCGCCGCCGCAGAAACTGTCTGGTTTGCAAGCACAATGTATGGCGCGTTTGCCGCGTCTGTATGAATGGCGTGTATCGCCTGTATGTCTGTTGTACTGACATTATATCCATGTCCCGCAACGTAGGCATCGTGACGAGGGTAGGTGAGATACCAAGATGAGATGCCAAGGGAAGCGAGGATGAGAATGGTTGTGATGCGAAGAGAAATTGGTGAAGATTTCACACGTTCGATCCAGGAACCAATGGCAAGGATAAAGAAAGGAGTGAGGAAAAAAAGGGCGAGTGGAATGAGACGGGTGGCGAAGTTTTGCCGTTCATAATCGATGAGAAAAGAAAAGTCTACGGCGGTTGAGAGGAGGAGGAAGTTGACCGTGAGCATGACCGTCATGATCAGGAAAATGCGCAGAGCGCCGTGGATGGGTTTTCGAGATGTCCACCAACCTAAAAGACTCATCACAACAAAGAAGAAGACCGTGTTCTGGCCATAAAGGTAGATGAAGTCGATAAGTGGGGAGAAACGGTTGGCAAAGAAGAGCGAAAAGTGATTGAGAGGATTCAGGTTGGTGAGGTTGTTTAGATTCAGACCTGTTGTTCCGGAAGAGAGGAGTGACTGAGCGACGAATGAGAGGGGGAGGAGAATAGAACCGATGGTGGCGGTTGCCCAGAAAATAAATTTGGCGAGAGAACGGTTTCCGTTTTGTTTTGGATCGCTGGCGAGAAGGGTAACGAAAAGAATTGCAGGAAGGCCAGCGATCGGGTGGATCGTGAGAGCGGCAATGGCAGGGAGAACGAGAGGCCAGACGCGAGGTTTTTCGTTACGAACAAGATACGGGATCGACGCGAGGATTAAGAGGAGTGTCCAGAGATTCGCGAGGCCTTGTGGGGTCGTGAGAATGAATGAGGAGAGAGGAAGAAGAAATATGGCGCCGAGCGTTGCTGCGGCGGTGGATTTTTTATGAAACAAATGTGCGGCGGCGGTGAACCAAGCGAGAGGGAGAAGGAATGCGGTGAGAATTGGAACGAGGTATGTGTTGAGGAAGGTGATTGGAATAGCGAATCCGTGATGGAAAAAAAGCACGAGCACGTATTGTCCGATATAGTAAAATGGTTTTGGAGTGATCGTTCCAAATTCGGCGATGTGCTGTTCTGTTGCTTTGTGGATGAATGGATCAAATCCAAATCCGATGGGGAACACAAGAGAGACAACGGACAGGAAAACGAAAAGAGTCGTGATAGTAAGAGGGAGGGTGATCGCACGCTCTCGACCTCGAAACAGGATGGTGATGAGTAAAAGTAGCGCGGATCCGAAAGCAATAAAAACAGAGGGAGAGACGGTTTGCCAAGCAGAACGTACAGATTCTGTGGTGGACGCGGATGTAAGCAAGGTGACCGTTGCGATCAAGACACAGATAAGAAAACAGACAGCGATCCAAAAGGATCTTGGGACATGGTGCTTTGCTCCAGAAAAATATTCATGGGCGCGTTCGAACCATCCCTTGTGTGTATGACGCGAAATCCACCAAGCGATAGGTGGAATGAAACACGCGAGCAGAAGAGATATTTCTTTTGTAAACGCAAAGAGATAATAAACAATGGAACCAATCAACGTGATGCTTGACAAGAGCATCCAAAGACCGATCCACCACGACCCGATTCCTTTTTCGCTCGAAGCGACCCCTTGCCCGATCCAATATCCAAACAAGCAAAGAAACAATATCGCAAGAATACTTCCGATAGCTACGGATTGCCACAGAGCGGTGTTTACAAGGAGAAACCCTAGAAATCCAGCGCTAATGATGCTAGGATAAAAGGAAGAATGGCGCATACAGTCCTAGTTTATCACGCTATGGTGTTTGAACGCGATCCACACAAGCTCTATCCACACGACAAATTGATGGCAAGAACGATTATTCGGCTCGTTCCGTCTTTTGTGACTCCAAATACCATTACGTGGCTGCGATTTTTGATGATCCCAATCGTCCTCTATTTATTGTTGGTTAAAGATTATGCGGCAGGGGTTCCGTTTTTTATTCTCGCCGCGTTTTCGGACGCGCTTGATGGTTCGCTTGCGCGTGTTCGCAATCAGATCACGGATTGGGGAACATTTTACGACCCGCTTGCGGATAAATTACTGATCACATCGGTTGTCCTCTTTGTGGTCATTCAGTATATCAATCCTATTTTTGGTTTTATTATTCTTGGTCTTGAACTGATTTTATTGTTCGGAGGGATTATTCGTAAACGACGTGGACAGGTGGTTTCTGCAAACGTTATCGGAAAAACAAAAATGTTTCTTCAATTTTTAGGAGTGACATTTTTACTCGTGGCCGTGTGGTCAGGAATCGATTTGTTTATTCCATTTTCTATTGCGACACTTTCTCTTGCGATTGTCTGCGCGGTTGTGAGTATTATCACGTACGGGTTATGAAGAAATTATTTCCTCATCGCGATTTGCTGTTGATCTCGCTGTTTGCCCTTCTGGCATTTTTTGGTTCGCTTGTCTTGTTGCGTGTAACTGGAATTCATGTTTCTCCTGACGAAAACGCAAATGCGTTTTTTGCGCAACAGTTTTCACAAACAGGTCGACTCGCTGTATTTGAACCGCTCAATATTGTTTTTAACGACGCGTTGCATCCACGCAGTACCGTTTCGGTGAACGGTTGGCTTGTTCCAGGAGGGTTTATTGGTTTACCTGTCTTATACGGAATAATTATTTCGTTTTTTGGGGGGTGGATTTTGACATTCATCACACCACTTCTCGCGATCACGGCGCTTTTTGCGTGGTACGGACTTGTTAAAAAAATTTACGATCGAGAAATTGCTGTCCTGTCTTCCTTGTTGCTCGCCATCATGCCAGCCTGGTGGTATTACAGCGCACGGTCGCTCATGCCAAACGTTCCGTTTGTCGCTTTTCTTATTTTTGCAGGATACTTTTTGATCGTAAGACCGTCGAAAAATAAACGTTATTCCGAAATGGATTTTGTTGTTTCTGGTACACTCACCGGACTCGCCCTGTTTATTCGTCCATCAGAACTAATTTGGCTTGCATTGGCGAGTGCGGCAACCGCTGTCTGGTTTCGGACAAAATTTTCCATCCGACCTATCTTGTTATTTTTAGGATCAATGCTCATCGCCCTTACCCCCATGTTATTTCTCAATCAAGCAACATACGGCAGTCCGTTTACAACGGGATATACGGTTCCATCTTCCAACGTCCCTGACCCTGAAATTTCTTCAATTTCTCCCGCTTCTGAACGTGCCACGATTTCCACAATATCCAAATTTCTTTTCCCATTCGGGCTTTCCAAAACATCAACGATTACAAATGTTTTGTCCTATGGTTTTGGTATGTTTTGGTGGATGGCAGCACTTGGATTCATTGGGTTCCCGTTATTATTTCCAACACGAGCAACTGAATCAGTAAAGAGAGTCGAACAAAAAGCGTATCTTTCCTTTACGGCTGTGGCGACCGTTTATCTCATTATTTTGTACGGTTCCTGGACCTTTTACGATAATCCGGATCAATCGCAGGTAACAATGGCCAATAGCCATGTCCGCTATTGGTTGCCGATTTTTGTCCTTGTAACTCCGGCCGTAGCCGCGGCGATACGATGGATTTCTCGACGGGCCATTACTCCAACAGCCCGCATGATCTCTTTATCCGCATTGATTATTCTCTGTCTCGGCTTATCTGTGCGCACAACGTTTTTTTTATCAGAGGACGGTCTTGTGAATGTTGCGAGTACACTTGAAGCATCACGCGAAATTCACGAGCACGTTTTGAATCTCACAGAACCAGATGCGGTGGTGATCGTTGATCGCGCGGACAAACTTTTTTTTCCAGACCGTCGCGTGCTGTACCCTCTGCGTGAAGAATCGACATACGCTCTTATGCCACGGATTGTGCTGCGCGCCACACTTTATTACTATGGAATCACCTTGCCGGAAAAAGATCTTGCGTGGTTGAACAATGAGAAATTGTTTGGTCTGGGGTTGGGGATCGATCCTGTCGAAACATTTGGCATTGAGACGTTGTATCGGATCGAGAAAAAAAATTAAGATATTAATAGAGACCGCTGTGTTTCTTATTCGTTTTATCCAACTCCTTCTCATCCTCATACCGATCTCGCTATTCGGGTGGTTATGGCATCAAGAAATTGTTCCTTCCGGCACCTTTTTGATTACACACTCGGTGAACGAAGCATCTCCCTTTATCGATCGTCTTCTTCCAGATCAGCGCGTATCTGAACCGGAACAAAACGAACAAGGAGAATGGTTTCAAACGGTGACAGGTGACCCTGCATTCTTTTTTGTCCATCCCCATCGTTCATTCGATACCGTTCAGGCAGATATTTGGTTTCAAAATGATACGGTGCCGATCGTTGAACTTGGGGTACTTGGGGATGAACAATCGCAATCGTACAGTTTAGAGCCACTGCAGAATTTAATTCTGGATAGGTTGAATTGGCCACGGATAGGATCAAACGGGCTTGTTTTACTACAACGACAAACATCGTATCCAAGCATAAACGCATTTCTGGAAAATCCACCACCCATGTCAGAGATCGCAACGTATCAGGCGAATTTGACACAGCCGTTTGTGCTCGATGATTACGCTCCCGAGTCGTCATCCGTTGTTGTTGATGTCAGCTTGCGAGGATTTCATGAATTTAAAACGTATATCAAGGATGAAATGCTCGCCTTTGATTTTGCCTACATGGATATGAATCGTGATGAAGGCGCAGATGGCATCTCGATTCTCGTGACAAATGCGGATGGAGTTCCTGTTGGAGATGCTCGGGCGTCGGATGATGGAAATACTTTATCCGATGCAAACCCTTCTGAACTTCGACGCGTCTCTGTGGCGATCCCATCGTTACCCGAAGGAGTGTATAAAGTCGCCTTGCAAGTAGATCGAGATATTTTTTGGCGTACGGTCACGACTTCGCAGCAGAAAATGGTTTTTTTGAATAATGTTTTTTTAGCAGACGAAGTTGCGTATCGCGAACCAGCACAATCTGTCCATTTCTGGACCGAGGCAAAACATCTGGCGTTTGTGACACGACATGCTGAGGGGGTGCAAAGTGTGAGTACAGGTTTGCGTGTATGTGTTGTGACCGTGCCGTATGCACGTTGCGAACTCGAGGTGACGGAAGAGGGAGTTCAGGAAGTTATGACCGAACGAGGGGACCTTGAAGTGACAACCGACGGTCATATCGCGTTTTTGCCCGGCATGTACTTCAATCCAGATCCTGTTCGTTTGGTGTACAATACAGACCTCGATCGACTTGGGATTAATTATGTTATCGCGTCGTACACATCCCCAAGACGAGAAGGAAATTGGTATGTCGCACACGCGACATTTGATACGAGTAAAATGGTTTTTGATAAAGGAGCATGGAAGTTTGTGATCTCGACTCCCGGAATCACAAGTCTCGGCGCATCAATGAATGTCGGAAGAATCGATCTCACATTACTTCGTGATCCATTTTCTTGGACAGATCTCTATGAATACTTGGCAGGAAAAAATTAGTCGTACAGGATTTTTTACTAGCGTTATATCGTACGTCGGTTTTTGGATTCTAGATGCGTTGCGTCCAGGATTCGTCGCGCGCTACCTGTCCGTACACATTTTTTTACTTTCTGCGATCGTGTTTGGAGCATGGTGGAGCCTCACCGTTCAAGAATACCGCGACTGGCCATTTTTTCAGTATGTGGTTGCGATTTTACTTGGTATCCTCTGCGCATGGGTAACATGGCAGACCGGTGTTGGTTTTGAGTCATATCGTCTTCTTGCCGTTGCAGCCGCTTTTATAATCCCGTCTATTATTTTATCCGTCGTTCGATCTGTATGAATGAATCTTGGCAAACAATTTCAGAAGAAATAATTGACAGTAATCCATGGTGGTCGCACATTATGCGGCGTTTTCGGACGGGGGAAGGACGGGAAGGAGAGTACCATTTCATGCACAACAATAGTGCCGTGAATGTGTTTGCGCAACTCGATAATGGTCAGTTTGTGATGATTCGAGAGTATCGATACGTCCTGGATAAAATGTCTGTTGCGACCTGTCAGGGAGGAATTGAGCTTGGGGAAAGTCCTGATCAAACAGCAGATCGAGAATTACAAGAAGAGACAGGATACGAAGCTGGGACATTGGTGAAGATTGGCGAGTGCGCGGCAGCACCTGCGTTTGCGGATGAGATACTTCATGTGTTTTTGGCAACAGATTTAAAAAAAATTGGGGAACATGATCAGGAAGTGAGTGAAGTATTTCTGATGACCGCAGATGAGATTGATTCGGCGATCCGTGCTGGCGAAATCTGGGATAGTCACGTCATCGCTTCATGGTACTTAGCTAAGTTGCATCTTGGGCTTTAGTTCGGTAGAGTGCGGGCATTCTTATGAAACTTCTTGTCACGGGTGGATCTGGGTTTGTTGGATCGAATTTTATTCGGTATCAGCTCGCAACACATCCAGATGTTCAGATCGTTAATTTAGATAAACTGACATACGCCGGAAATCCAGCGAATCTTTTTGACGTTGAAAATGATTCACGATATCGGTTTGTTAAAGGAGATATTGCCGATGAAGCGGTCGTTGACGCGATTTTATCTGACGGCGATTTTGATGCGATTATTAACTATGCAGCCGAATCGCATGTCGATCGATCGATCCTCGATCCAAAAGCATTTCTGACGACCGCAGTATTTGGTGTCCACACACTGCTTGAAGCGGTACGGAAATATCAAATTCCACGTTTCGTTCAAATTTCAACAGATGAAGTGTTTGGCGCGATCATGGAAGGAGAGACAGATGAGTTTGCGGCGTTCGAACCACGATCACCGTACTCAGCAGCAAAAGCAGCCTCCGACCATCTTGTCGCCTCTTATTGGCACACATATCAAACACCTGTTGTGATGACACACGCCGCGAATATGTACGGCCCGTATCACTATCCAGAAAAGTTGATCCCACTTTTTATCACGAACCTGATGGAAGGAAAAAAAGTTCCGGTGTATGGTGATGGAATGCAGATTCGGGAATGGTTGCATACGGAAGACCACGCGCGCGCGATTGATCTCGTTCTCCGTCAAGGAATGCTTGGACAAGTTTACAATATCGGGACAGGTGAACGGATGCCAAACATTGAGATCACAAAATTACTGCTTGGTCTGCTCGAAAAAGATGAATCTTCAATCGAGTACGTCAAAGATCGTCCAGGACACGATCGACGGTATGCGCTGAACAGTCAGAAGATTCGTCGCGAGCTTGGATGGGAGCCTCAGATCTCATTTACAAATGGTCTTGAACAGACCGTTGCATGGTACAAACAGCATGAAGATTGGTGGAAGCCGATTAAGAGTGGAGAATTTGAGAAATATTATAAGCAGCAATACGGGTTATGAAAATCCTTATTTTTGGGAATGGATATATCGGTAATCGATGCAAAAACGTCTGGGGCGACGACGCAGTTTTGTCGACCGTCCAAATTAAAACAGCAAACGATGCTCGGCAGGAGATTGAGCTTCATCGTCCGGACGCTGTGTTGAACGCCATTGGAGTGACAGGTGTGCCAAATGTTGATTGGTGCGATGAACATCCACACGAAACGATCGTTGGAAATACGGTTGTTCCGATCCTTATTGCTTCTGCTTGTCAAGATACAGGAGTCTATCTGCTTCACATGGGATCTGGATGCATTTTTTATGGTGATGCTCCACACGAAGACAAAATGTGGCGTGAACATGATTTTGGAAATCCGATTCCAACCTATTCTCGCTCAAAATGGGCAGCGGACCTCGCTCTCTCAACCCTTCCAAATGTCGGGATCGCCCGCATCCGTATGCCAATCGATCATGAGCCAGGTGGGCGTAATCTCATTGATAAGCTTTCGAAATATCCAAAAGTCATCGACGTTGAAAATAGCGTCACGATCGTCGAAGACATGATCGACGTCTTCCGACAGCTTATGGAAAAAAAAGCAACGGGTATTTTTCATGTCGTAAATCCAGGAGTGATGCGTCATCGTGATTTGCTTTCTCTCTATCGTGAGTATGTCGATCCATCGCACACGAACGAATGGATCACAAATGATGATCTGACTGCTCTTGGTCTTGCGTCAAAAGGACGATCAAACAATGTCATGGCGTCCGATCGACTGTCCGAACATGGCATTGTGATGCGACCAATCCCCGAAGCTTTGCGTGATACGATGCAAAAATACGCACAAAAAAAGCGGTCCGACGTATGACGGACCGCGAGTGAATGTTGACTACAGCAGTTCGAGTTTGGCGAGTGCGGCGATGCTACGACCGTCAGTCGATTTCGACACGAACTCACCAGGCGTCATTCCTTCCGTGTCATCGAATTCGATACGGTTCAAGAAAACGGCGATGAATCCAGTGAGTCGCTGAGGATTGGCTTCGAGCAACGCATCTGGCGTACGGCCTTCTGCCTCGAGTTCGCCTTTCGACAGGCTTGACGGCTTCAGCTCGATGATCGGTCCGTTCAATCCTTTGTTCGAACGAACGCGGACGAGTCCACGCGGATTCACATCGACGATCGTGTGACCGACGATGCGAGGCGAGCCATCTACTGGCTCTTTGGTGTTTGGCTCTTCATGGATGGCGAGAACGTACTATCCCCCTGGATGCTGGATGACTCGACCATCGTGGAAACGTCCGTCCAGACGACGAATCGCTCCCTTTTCGATGTCGAACACCCATTCATTCTTCGGTTCCAGTCCGATCACGACGTCTTCACCGAGGCGACGTCGAGCCTCTTCTTGGTTGATAACTTCTGACATTGACCACCGTTCGCCTTTCAGCGAATTCCGATATACCTCTCCGGTGCCAACATTTCTTAACATTTTTGACGATTTTGGTCAAGAGGGGTTGATAAAAAATGCTGTTCGACGTAGATTTCACTCATTATGAAAGCACTCATTGCTGCGGGGGGTCACGCGACGCGTCTTCGTCCGATTACATGGACAACGAACAAACACCTTATTCCGCTTGCAGGTAAGCCGATGCTTTGGCATGTCATTGATAAGATTGTGGC
>CALRHL010000013.1 GCA_943359455.1 Candidatus Uhrbacteria bacterium RIFOXYB12_FULL_58_10 | reverse complement strand
TAATTGCGGTGCAAACACCGACGGTTGTTTTGTGCTGCACATGAAGTATGAATGTAACAGAACTAACGAAACAACTGATTGCGCTTCCAAGTTTTGTAGATGGAATGCAGAACGAGAAACCAATGAGTGATTTTTTGGCCGAGTATGCGCGTGAGAAGTTTCCATGGATGACCGTTACCTTGCAGGAAGTCGCACCAAATCGGTTCAATCTGTTTCTGCGAGACTCGGCACCAACGCAGCTCCTTGTGGTCGACCAGATCGATACCGTTGTTCCGGATTCTGGATGGCGCACGGATCCGCTTGTGGCTGTTGAAGATGATCGGAAGCTGTATGGACTCGGAACAAGCGATTCGAAGGGAAACGTGGCTGCGTTTTTGACGGCGCTTGAAGCATTCGGGGAAACACGCGGACTCGCGATGTTGCTGTATGTCGATGAGGAGTACCTCTTTAAGGGAATGAAGACGTTCGCATCATCCAATGTTGCACGATCGATCGATCCAAAACTCATTCTTTCGATTGATGGAAACGGATCCTCTCTCGGGACTGGTTGTCGTGGGCTCGTGGAGTTTACGGTGAGGCTACGATCGGAATCCGGACACAGTGCAAACCCAGCGATCCATGGAGCGCTTCGACCGTTCATTTCGACATGGGAGGCGTTTGACGCATGGGTTCGACTACGTGGAACATCAAGCGCACAGATCGCGTTTATCCGTAGTGGTCTTGTGGTGGGTGAAACAGACGAGGGTCTCATCTTTGGACAGGAGGGAAATCGGATCCCGAATTTTGTTGAAGCAAAGGTGGAAGTGCGCCCGAGTGCAGGGCTTGGCTGGGCAGAGATTCAGTCGTTCTGGCGTGAGCGCCTCCGTGTCTATCCGAACGTCGAGATGGAGATCAATCCTATTTTTACGTATGCAGGGTTTGCAACCGATCGGAAACGTCTCTGCTCTGTCGAGGATGCCGTTCGATCCGTACAGGGATCCATTTCCTATCTGGATACGTCGACCTTTGGATATCTTGATATCGCCATGCTGCGAGAATTGTATCCAAATGCCGCCTTATGTTCATTTGGTGTCGGAGAGCTTGGTGTGACACATCGAGCGAACGAATATGTATCGATTGATCGATTGGAAGAGGGTGTGTCCGTGTACAAACAAATTCTTACAAACGTGCTTACAGAGGAGTAAACAATGAGTCAAAAAACCGTTCTTCTTATAAGTGACAATTGGGATGCGGAGGCAACGCTTGTTGTCGCGCTCGTGCGCGCATATGCGACGAGTTTCTGGGGTGGAACATGGAAAGAGCTACTTGCCGTTCGCGATGCGGATGGGCGGGTGCTTCGACAGTTCGGCACCTTCGATGAGAGTGGAGAAGTATTTCCGGAGACGCGCGAATTGCTTACGCGTGAAGGAATTTCTACTCACAATCGGGACTGGCCGATGCGGCTCTGGGAGCTGGCGTCTGCCGGGTTGCTTCAGGCTGACACTGGCGAGCAGATTGATCCGTACTGGTCGCTTGAAAGTGCAGAACACGAGTTGCGTACATTCGTGACCAAGGGTACGGGATACGGCGGTGAAATCCTCATGCTCGTCGAGAGCGGTGAGATCGTTGGGTTCACCGCATACGCATGCGCGCGAGGCGATGACGGCCGCGCGGTGGCGCACCGACGGTTCCCGACACAAGCCCTATATGTCCCGATCGACAACCTGTCACCGTCGCGTCTTTCTGTACGCGAACTACTCGAGCTCCAGTTTTCAGGCGATCGTGCTTTCGGCATCTTTCTCGATCATGCGGTGTCTGAGGTTTATCGCGGGAACGGTCTGGGGAGCAGATTGTTCGATGCACGCCTTGATCGCCTTCTAGAACTCGGCACCGATATCACCTTCGGCCGCACAATGGTGACCGCTCCGCGTCAGTACGTGGGGAATTATCTCGCACGCGGCCTGCGTCCTATCGCCGCCGACGGAACGGACGCATTCAGTCGCGCAAAACACTACTTCGCTGCAGACCGGTGCGAGTTGCATCCCCGTTCGAGAACATAACTGTCTGGGCCGCCTCTCACGCGGTCCTCTTTTTCTTGCCTCAACCCACCAAATCCGCTATCATATCCCCACATGTTCACAACCATCCTTCTTTTTCTCGTCGTTCTCTCCCTCCTTGTCTTTGTTCATGAATTCGGGCATTTTATTGTTGCAAAAAAATCTGGGATGAAAGTTGAGGAGTTTGGGTTTGGGTTTCCTCCGCGGGCGTTTTCGATCAGGCGGGGGGATACGGAGTATTCGATCAATTGGATTCCGCTTGGAGGGTTTGTGAAAATTAAAGGGGAGTCTGGGGAACATCGAGGGGATTCCGACAGTTTTTCTTCCAAACCTGCATGGAAGCGGTTTTTGGTTCTGATCGCGGGTGTGTCGATGAATCTTTTGCTTGCGATCGCGTTGCTGTCTGGTGGATTTATGGTCGGGCTTCCAACGGCGATTGATGAGACGCTTCCATCAAACGCACAGGTGAGTGAAACGAAGATGCAAATTGCTTCTGTTGCCGCGTCGTCTCCAGCAGAGCGTGCGGGGTTTGTGTCAGGTGATGAACTTATTTCCATGGATGCACAGCCGTTTGAGACGGCAGAATTGGCACGCGAGTATATTCAGGAGCATGGGGATGCGGGTATCGAAGTCGTTGTGAAAAAGCAAGACGGAACGTTTGTTACAAAAACGATCGTTTCAGAAGATTTGCAAAACGTTGATGTTCATGGCGTGGGAGTCGGACTCGTGAAAACTGGTCTTGTTTCGTTCGCGCCACATCTCGCGATTTATCACGGAACAATCGCAACCGCTGCGTACACCGTTGAAGTCGTGCGCGCGTTTGGAGATCTTTTGAAAAATTTAATTGTCCATCAGCGCGTGAGTGTCGATCTGTCTGGCCCCGTCGGTATCGCGGTCATGACAGGTGAGGCCGCCGACATGGGCATCGTCTATCTCTTACAATTCGCCGCGATTCTTTCTATCAACCTCGCGGTTGTGAACGTTCTCCCATTTCCTGCACTCGATGGTGGCCGCATTCTGTTTTTGTTTATTGAAACGATCCGTCGTAAAGCCGTAGACCAGCGTTTGGAAGCAATCGTGCATAATCTAGGATTTGCTTTGTTGATGGGTCTCGTTATTCTTGTCACCTATCGTGATTTTGTGAAGTTCGGAGGACAAATGTGGGGAGCGGTGAAGTCGCTCGTCGGAGCGTAAGGTTGAAGGTATGCAGGATGAATTTCTGAAATTGAATCAAGAAGTAACCGATGCGGTTGCACAGGTTACAGATTTGGAAGCATTGGAGAAACTCCGTGTAGAATTTTTAGGTCGAAAAGGAAAAATGGCGGAGCTTATGAAGCAGATGTCTGGATTGTCTGATGAGGAGCGACGGGTGGTTGGGGTTGTGGCGAATCAGGTGAAAGGACAGATTGAGGGGGTGTTTGGAGAGGTGGAGGGAAGGGTACACAAGGCGCATGAGGCGCAAAGGGCGCATGAGGAGTGGGTGGATGTGACCGAGCCTTCGATTCCACCAACGCGGTTTGGGTCGTTGCATCCAGTGACGCAAGTTCGTGAGGAGCTTGAAGATCTGTTTACATCCATGGGTTTTTTGGTTTTGGATGGTCCAGAGCTTGAGAGCGATTACTACAATTTCACCGCTGTGAACGTTCCACCTGCACATCCAGCACGTGACATGCAAGATACTTTTTATGTAGGTGGTCAGCAAAATCGGGTGATGCGTACTCACACATCCTCGATGCAAGTCCGGGCCATGAAAACACATGGAGTTCCGCTTCGGATGGTTTCTCCTGGGCGTTGTTTTCGTAACGAAGCGACCGATGTGCGCCATGAGCATACGTTTCATCAGCTCGAAGGAGTGGTCATCGACCGCGGGATTCATTTTGGACATTTGAAAGGGGTCCTCGAGGCCGTCGCCAAACATTTGTATGGAGAAGACACCGAAGTGCGACTCCGCCCGAAGTTTTATCCGTTCGTTGAACCAGGAGTGAACGGGGAAGTCACCTGCTTTTTATGCAAAGGCAAAGGATGTCGCTTGTGTAAGAAAACAGGTTGGCTCGAAGTGTTTGGAGCAGGCATGATCCACCCCAATGTATTAAAAGAAGGCGGTGTCGACTCGTCCGATTACTCCGGCTTCGCATTCGGCTTCGGACTCACTCGTCTTGTCATGCTCAAATATGGAATCGATGACATCCGTCATCTCGAAGCAGGGGATTTACGGTTCTTGAAACAGTTTTAGTTTATGTTGATTTCGAAAAAATGGTTATCTGAATTTGTAGATTTGCCGATCGATCTTTCTGATCGGGAGATTTCAGAACGGCTGACGCGGTCGACCGTTGAAGTTGAAGGTTTTGTGTCGCAGAGTGCTGGATTTGAGAATATGGTCGTTGGACGAGTTTTGTCCTGTGACAAGCATCCGAATGCGGATCGGTTACGAGTTTGCCAGGTCGATGTCGGCGAGACCGTCCAGATTGTCTGTGGTGGTGCGAACGTTGCTGTCGGTATGCTCGTTGCGGTCGCGCTTCCTGGGGCTCGTGTGAAGTGGCATGGGCAAGGGGAACTGATCGAGCTTTCTGAAACAGAAATCCGTGGCGAAAAAAGTTTTGGGATGATTTGTGCTTCGGTCGAGATTGGATTAGCCCCAACAGAAGGCGAAGGTGAGAAGGATATTCGGGATTTAACTGCGACCGGCGCGGTGCCTGGGACATCGCTTGCAGAAGTACTTGGGAAAGACGATGTCATTTTTGAAATTGAAAATAAGTCGCTGACAAATCGACCTGACTTGGTGAGCCACTATGGAATTGCGCGTGAATTATCTGCGTTGTATCGTGTTCCACTCAAGGAATATGATCCACCAAAAATGCGTGATGGAAAAGGGTTCGAACTTACGGTTCGCGTAGACGATCCAGATGCCTGTCCACGCTACATGGGGGTCGTGATAGATGGAGTTGAAATTGGTCCATCTCCGAAATGGTTGCAGGATCGTCTTGTTGCGGTTGGAATTCGTTCAATCAATAATATTGTTGATATTACAAACTATGCGATGGTGGAGGGTGGGCAGTCGTTACATGCGTTTGATGCAGAAAAGTTGTATAGGCGGGGTCCCTTGACCCCGCACTTAGAAATTGTCATCCGTCGAGCGAAGACAGGAGAGAGACTGAAGACTTTGGACGGAGTTGATCGTGAACTAGATTCGTCAATGCTTGTGATTGCAGATTTTGAAAAACCCGTTGTGCTTGCAGGGATTATGGGCGGGGAGAATTCTGGGGTATCGGATCAGACAAAAACAATTTTCTTGGAGTCTGCGAATTTTCATCCGACCGTCGTGCGAAAAACGTCGCAGAAACTTTCATTGCGTTCAGAAGCATCCATGCGTTATGAGAAGGCACTCGATCCTGAGTTGTCTGATCTCGTCTTGCGAAGGACCGTGCAACTCATTCATCAACTTCATCCAAATGCAAAGATCGTTTCACCTGTTGTCGATGTGTATCCGAATCCACCACGTTCTCCTGTGATTCAAATTTCACCTGAATGGCTTGAATCACGCATGGGAGTTTCGATTCCAGAAACAGACGTACGAGATATTTTATCTCGACTCGGATTTACGTTTGGGATAAAAAAATGGTCATGGCAAGTGATGGTTCCTTCGTGGCGAGGAACGAAGGATATTTCGATCCCAGAAGATCTTGTAGAGGAAATTTTGCGTATCTGGGGATATGATCGAATTAAATCGGTGTTACCATCGTTTTCCTGTACGCCACCGATCCTCGATCCAGTTGCACAGATCGCGAGACGATTACGTCATGCATTCTCACAAAGTTGTCGCGTAAACGAGGTGTTCAATTATGCGTATGTCCGTCCAGAAACGTTGCAGACCCTTGGATTCAATTTGGATGAACATTTGAAACTATCTAACCCACTTTCAGACGAACGACCGTATCTGTCACGGTCCCTCATCCCGAATCTTCTCGAGTCTGTCGCACACAATCAGCA
This sequence comes from Candidatus Uhrbacteria bacterium RIFOXYB12_FULL_58_10, assembly GCA_943359455.1. Classification (GTDB taxonomy): domain Bacteria; phylum Patescibacteriota; class Patescibacteriia; order UBA9934; family GWF2-40-263; genus YC12-FULL-57-11. Next base: position 24,987 of record CALRHL010000013.1, on the reverse strand, counting down.
CAACGATTCAATTGTTTCCCTGTTTCAAATCGATCGCGTATTTTTTGGTGAAAGAGCAGGAGAGGAAGATGGTGAAGGTGGGGTGCTTCCAGATCAGCCATATCATGTATCACTCGCTTATTCTGCTCAAGGAGACGAAACACCGTTTGTGACGGCAAGACGGATGATGGAGACGGTTCTGAAAGAGATCGGTTACACGGTCACCTTTGGATCGATGACACATGCAGAAAGCTGGATGCATGGAACTCGATCAGCGGACATTCTTGTGAATGGTCAAAAACGTGGCATCCTTGCGGAAGTACTTCCAGAAACAGCACAAGCTCTCGGTATCGATCGCCGCGTTGCCGTCGTCGAACTCAACCTGTCCGTCTTAGTCTGTGAACCTCCGAACATCCGAACCTTCTCCCCTCTCCCACAATTTCCCGACGTCAAACGCGACCTTGCCTTTGTCGTCGAAGACCGTCTTGCTTATTCCGATCTTGATCATGCTTTACGCGCAAATTCTTCGCTCCTTGTTGACGTTGAACTGTTCGATATTTACCGTGGAAAAGGTGTTGAAGTAGGAAAAAAATCCGTGGCCGTGCATCTGCTCCTTCGTGCGGTTGACAGAACATTATCCTCGGACGAAGCAGATGTGGAGCTAACCAGACTGATTCAGGTGATAGAATCTGAATTTCATGGTATTATTCGTTCATAGGTTTCCGTAATTCCGTAAATGTCCGTAGGTCCGTATCAATCTTATGTTCACCCCCTCTGACATTCTTTACATCGTTCTTTCTTTTTGTGTGCTCTGGATTAGTGGAGCGTTGTTTTGGTTTATTTATCAAGCTGCGCAAATTTTGCGAAATGTGAACTCGGCCGTTGATGAAGCGCGCGAGAAAATTTCCAAAATCGAAACAGCGATTACTGGAATAAAATCACGCTTTGATTCCATGACAGCTCCTGTGGGACTTCTTGTGGAGGGGGCAAAAAAAGTTATAGAGTACGCGATTGAGAAGCGAAGAAATTGATATGTTTGAAAATAACGGACTCCTTGTCTTAGGAAGCGTGCTCATTGCTGTTGCGCTCTATATTTATAAACGCGATAAAAACGGAGGGTCATCGAGGAAAACGGCTCACGGCAGTATTCTCACACAGTTCACGACCGATTTGACAGAAGAAGCTCGTGCGAAAAAGCTCGATCCAGTGATTGGACGGCAAGACGAAATTGATCGTGTGATTCATATCTTGTCTCGTCGGAGAAAAAACAACCCTCTTCTTATTGGAGAGCCTGGAGTTGGAAAAACAGCGGTGATTGAAGGACTTGCCATCCGTATTGTTGAAGGAGCGGTTCCAGCAAGTCTCGCAGGAAAACGTATTCTTGCACTTGATTTACCAGGGATGATTTCTGGGACAAAGTATCGAGGTGAATTTGAAGAACGGATGCGCAAATTGACTCGTGAAATTCAGTCAACAGCACGATCTATTATTTTGTTCGTTGATGAAGTTCACATGCTTGAACAAGCAAGTGGAACAGAAGGGGGGATGAATGTATCTGATATTTTGAAGCCCGCACTTGCTCGCGGTGATTTACAGGCAGTTGGAGCAACAACTTGGCGGGAATATGAAAAATTTATTCGTCCCGATGATGCTCTCGATCGACGATTCCAGCCAGTTCTGATTGGCGAGCCAAAACCTGAGGACGCTCTCGCCATTTTACGTGGAACAAAAGCCGTTTACGAAGCCTATCACCATGTGACGATCGATGACGATGCGCTTAAAGAGGCGGTAACGGGTTCAAAGGCTATCGAAAATAGGTTTTTGCCAGATAAAGCCATCGATCTTATTGATGAAGCTTGTGCAAAAGTCGCAATTGAATCTGTTTCATCGTCTCAAACAACCGCACTCGGTGTTGTTCATAGTGCTTGTAAAGGAGCAACAGGGCCGTGTGTAACCGTAAAAGATATTCAACAAATTATTCTTGATTGGATAAAAAAAGTATGAACCCAACAGTTACACAAACGAAAACATCTACAAAAACTGTCGCGGTTGCGGTCGTGATGATCGCTGTTGGGCTTGGACTCATCGGATACGCGGCTGGTCTTACGCCAGGAATAAAGAGCAAGACGACACCAGCCGACCTGTCCGGAACAGTTGCCGCTTCGGTGACAACGATCAGTACGGTTGGGGATACACTCACCTACACGATTAAAATTAAAAATGCTGGATCCGCGCTTGTCAGTGATGTTGCGTTTAAAGAGAGTTTTGCAAAAGGAGTATTGACGTATGTTTCTTCGTCGGCAACAGGTGGATTTTCCTGTTCTGTTGTTTCATCAGACCTGTCATGTACAGGAGGAGCCATTTCCGCAAAAGGAACCGCAACAATTATCATGGAAACAGTTCTAACGGCGAATCCAACAGCTTGCGGAAACACAGCAACCATGTCGTCAGTCTTGACGATCGACCCATCCAATACGATTACGGAATCAAGCGAATTAAACAACACGGCATCCGTCTCTCTTTCAGCTCCTGGAATGTGTACAGATCTATCGATAACCAAAGGTGCATCTGCAACTTCTGCAGAAACAGGTGATTCGGTTTCCTATACGCTGGCGGTCAAAAATGAAGGTTCTGCAACACAGTTGAATGTAAAAGTATCTGATACTTTTTTAAGCAATACGTTTACGTACCTCTCTGCAAGTGGCTCAAACGGATTTTCTTGTTCACAGTCGGGATTAACGATTACGTGCACGGGTGGAACCATCACGTCTGGATCCACGGCAACGATTACGATTTTAGGGTCGATCAACAATCCAAGTCTTACCTGTGCAGAAACAGAATCACTGACTGATACTGCGGAAGTTGACCCGGATAACTCCGTAACAGAATCAGATAAGACGAACAATACCGCAACAGTGACCACGACGGTTACAGGTCCATGTGGCGGCACGGTGACTCCACCAACGACAACTTCTGGTGGAGGAGGAGTGACTGGCGGATCCACTGGATCTGGTTCATCTGGGTATTCACCTGGCGACAGATAGGGGTTGACGGCAAGAGGATTTTTGTCTAAAGTAACCGGTTCGATGTCCATCGGACCGGTTTTGGCAATAGGGCTCATGAACCGAAGGAGGAATAGATGAGTGATCCCCAAAAGTTTCTTGTACTGTTTCCTGGTGCATGGGGAAATAGTTCGGTAGAGGATGTGCAGTGGTGGTTTGAGCGGTTCAAGCCAGTCATGGGTGGGTACAAGGTGGTGCCGCTCGTGTACGAAGGACGAAATCTTCATGAGATCGCAGCGAATGTTCGTCGTCAACTTCAAAAAGCTGGCGTCCCACCTGGAAGCCACGCACTGTGTTACTCGATGGGTTCGCAAGTGCTTCGTGCGGTTCTTGCGACGGATCGAATGGCGTTTTCGCGAGCTGTTTTCGTGAGTGGACTCGAACGCGGCGGCATCCGGTTTGTCTCGTTTCTTCATATTGTTTTGGCCGCATTCTGGTCGTTCACGGCGTCACTCGTGACTGGTCGTGTCTACTTCCGTTCGGTCAACCACTGTCATCGTGTTATGTTCTCGAGCGAGAAGGGAACCGAAAAAGAAGCCGAGATCATGCTCGCGCGTATGAAAACAGAACCCATGTGGGTGAAAATTGCACAGGTGTTCCTCCCGGGGTTTCGCAAAACCTTGCCACCACTTACGATTCCCGTGCAGGCGATTGTTCCTGCGAACGATCTCATCGTTGGTGGTTCGACCTACAAAGGAGAAAACGTCCGCATTATCAACGTAACAGGAGCCCACGCGTTTATCCGCCATGGTTCCATTCGTTTCGATACTCTCCTGAGTCAAATCTCTCGCTTCCTCGCCGCCTAATCTGGTGGCGATTTTTTATGCTGCAACTTTTTTATCTTCAACGTTTGGCTTTGTTCCAAGATCTTGTATGTCTACTGTTTTGATATCGTTTCCTCTCATCTGTTCTCGTAAACCCGCACGACCGGCTTTTCGTCCTGTGTCTTTGTCCACAAGAACTTTACCGAGTTCACCAAGATCAGCTGTCATTTTTTCGCTAAATGTTTTTTGTTGTTTCCATTTATTTTCCGCCCCATTAATTATTGCTTGTTGAGAAGAATAGGCGTCTGATGTTTTATCAATAATTTTTTTCAGGGAACGGACTTCTTTTTGATAGGCGTCAAATGCTTTATCTGTTTCATCAATAACTTTCAAATACGTTTCAGCTTTTTGTTTTTCTTTTGTTGTCCATTTAGATGGATCTGCATCAGGAATTGATGATTCTGTTTTTTCTTTGTTTGCAATAATCGGCGCAAATTCTGATGTTCTTTGCTTTGCACCACCAATCGCTTCAAAAAACGTACCAAGATCCTCCTCTCGTTCCGCTCTTTCTGTCAACGCCTCTTCACTTGCCTTTGCAAGTTTCTTAACACGAGGATCTCGATCAGGTGTTACCGTTGTTTTGCCAACTTCTTTCCGTATTTTTTCTGTCTCTCGCAATGTGTTCCTAACCGTCTCATTTGCTACGAGGTATGCATCAATAGTTTTTTGATCAACTCCACCCTTTGTTTCCATGTACGTTTTAAGAATTGTTGCAGCTCCACCTTCAATTTTGTGTGAATTCGTCCACAACTCCTTTGTATTTCCAGAATTAATAAATGGAACGAGATAGTCAGCAGAGAGGCGGTCTTCTCTTGCGAGATACCCTCTTGCATTCGTTGGATCCTTTTTTAGATATTCCGTTGCATAGCGTGTTGCTTGTGAAGATTCAAGCGACTGAAAAGCAGAACGAAACATGTCGTTTTGTTGATAAAGAGCATTTGCTCCATCTGCTTGAAGGTACAGATCCGCGATTTCTTTATTTGAGCATCCAGTTCTTCGTAGGATAGCCTGGGTCGCCCCAAAATCTAAACGTGATCCACCACCAGTGTTTAAGAAATCTGTCGCCTTTTTGAAACGTTCCGCAGACTGTTTTGCCTTCTCAGATTCGCTTTTTTCCGCTTGTTGCAATTTCTCATCAAGCGTATTAATGTCTGCTGACGTATCAAATGACGTTGCACCAAATTCTGCCTGACCTCCGTTTTCATTGATGGTCGCTAACTCATCTTTCGCTTGATCAATTTTTGCCTGAAGTGCAGCAGCGGTTTCCTGCGGCTGATTTTCTTGCTTCGGTCGCCAAGCAGTTGAATCATCGATGGTCACAGGCATCGGTTCGGATGGAGTCTCTTTCCACTTCTGATCTGTCATCATGTCCTTGAATGCTCCTGTATCACCTGATACTCGCAGTGCATCTGTTTCTCCACGAAACTTGGCAATGAGATCATCCACTTTTCTATTGATTTTCGCCCACAACCCTTTTGGTGCATCATTTCCCGTCTGAGCAGCAATTTTTTCCATCATTTTATTGTATTTCGTCGTATCCTCCGAACTCCTTTGATTTGCAGCATCAACACGAGTATCCACCGTCTGTTTCAAAAACGCATCAATCTCTTCTGGACCCATTTTTGCCCCCTCAAACTTTGGAGTTTCTGGTTTTCTCTCTCCTTCGTTTCCTGGCGGTCTCATTTCTGGATTTTTCATGTTCATAGTATGTTTCTATGTAAATCGTGCATTAATATCACTTCTCAATTTATCGATCAGAGTTGCCTCCATTTCTCGAATAGTTTCATCAAGCAACGCCTTACGTTCTTTATTAATCTCAGCCATCCCAGCCTCAAAAGCATCCGTAGCTGTCTTTAATTCTTTGAGTATCTCCTCAGGAGTTTTTGCCATATAGTCACATTATAGAGCAAATGATACTGTGTGGGAAACTTATGTCATCCCCCTTTATTCACCTCCATACCCACAGCCATTACTCGCTTCTTGAGGCGCTTCCAAAGCCTAAGGAGATTTTGAAGCATGTGTTGAAACATGGGATGGACGCAGTCGCGATTACAGATAACGGGAACATGTATGCGGCGATTGAATTTTATCAAAAAGCGAAGGATGCTGGTGTGAAACCTATTTTGGGAGCGGATATGTATTTGGCGAAGGAAGGGAGGTTGTTGAAGCGGGCGAAGATTGATACGAAGAATAATCGACTTGTCTTGCTCGCAGAGACGAATGAGGGATATCACAATTTGATGAAACTCGTCTCTGTTGGATTTTTGGAAGGGTTTTATTATAAACCACGCATTGATCGAGAAGCATTGGCTGGAAACACCCGCGGATTGATTGCGTTGTCTGGTGGACACAATGGGGAGATTGAGGAGGCGATTAACTATGGGGACAAGGAGCGGGCAAAGGGACTGATTCGCGAGTATGTTGCGCTTTTTGGGGAAGGGAACTTTTTTCTAGAGCTTGTTGATCGTCCGGAGATTGCGGAACAACAGACGATTAATGCGACATTGATCGAGCTTGGACGGGAACTGGGCGTTCCACTCGTTGCGACAAAGAATACGTCGTATTTAAAACCAGGGGATGTCGAAGCTTGGAAAATTTTGAATTGTATTAAGGGTCAACAAACGATTGAGGTGTTTGAACGACGCATGCAAAATGAGTTTGATGCGTCGATGGTGAGTGGAGAATACATGGAGGCACGATTTAAGGACACTCCAGAGGCAATTCTGAACACGCGTCGAATTGCAGATCGCTGTCAGGTTGAATTGGAACTTGGGAAATGGAATTTTCCGGAGTTTAAGATTCCAGAAAGGAAGACGTTTTTGGAAGTGTTGACAGAGAGAGCGTATGAAGAAATTGTTGATAAGGTTGTTAAGGTGGATGAGGTTGTTACCGCACGGTTGGATTATGAGCTGGCGATTATTGAACAGAAAGGGTTTTGTCCGTACTTTCTGATCGTATCCGATTATATCGAGTGGGCGCGTCGCAATGGGATTGTAACGACCACGCGTGGTTCGGCTGCAGGGTCGCTTGTTGGGTTTTCGATCGGCATTTCTACGGTGAATCCTCTCGTGTACAAGTTGCCATTCGAACGGTTTTTGAATCCAGAACGTCCGTCGGCACCTGATGTCGACGCGGATTTTGCTGATAACCGTCGAGACGAGATGCTTGCGTACGTGACAGAAAAGTATGGGGCAGATAAGGTTGCTCAGATTTGTACGTTTGGAACGATGGCGGCGCGTGGAAGTATTCGTGATGTTGGTCGAGCGCTTGGATATGAGTACGCGTTTGTTGACAAAATTTCGAAAATGGTTCCAATGGGTAGTCAGGGTTTTCCAATGACACTCGCGATTGCCCTTCTCGAAACGCCAGAACTCAAGAAATTGTACGACACGAATGCAGAAGTTCGTCGGTTGATCGATCTCGCTCAACAGATTGAAGGGTGTGCCCGCCATGTTTCCATTCATGCGGCGGGTGTGGTGATTAGTCCGACAGCGCTGACAGACTTCACTCCACTTCAGATCGACACACGTGAAGGAAAAACAATCACGCAGTACGAAATGAAATCCGTGGAGGCGGCAGGGCTCGTCAAAATGGATTTTCTTGGAATTCGTAATTTGTCGATTCTCGGAGATGCGATCAAACTTGTAAAGCAGACGAAAAATGCAGATATTATTCTCGAGCAAATTCCCGTTGATGACAAAAAAACGTTTGAGCTCCTCGCCGCAGGAAAAACAATGGGAACGTTTCAGTTGAATGGCGATGGCATGACAAAATATCTCATGGATCTACGTCCAGAACGCGTCGAAGACATCATGGCAATGGTTGCCCTCTACCGTCCAGGTCCAATCGAGTCGATTCCTGAGTACATCCGCCGCAAGCACGATCCAGCTTTGATTAAGTATATGGATCCTCGCATGAAGGATATATTGGATCAATCGTATGGGGTGATTGTCTATCAAGATGATGTGATGATGATTGCGATTAAGCTTGGTGGATATTCATGGTTGGAAGCGGATAAGTTGCGTAAAGCCATGGGTAAAAAGATTCCGGAAGAAATGCAAAAGCAAAAAGAAAAACTGCTTGATGGGTTTATAAAAAATGGAATGACAAAGACGAAAGCACAAGAACTCTGGCTTCTCATTGAACCATTTGCTGCTTATGGTTTTAATAAGGCGCATGGCTGCAGTTATGGCATGATCGCCTACGACACTGCCTACATGAAAGCCAACTATCCGTCCGAGTACATGACATCACTTATGACGGCGGAGTCGGCGGATATTGAGAAGGTTGCGGAGGCGGTTTCTGAATGTCGACGCATTGGGATTGAAGTGTTGGCCCCGGACATCAATGAGTCACGATTAACGTTTACGTATATTTCGGATAGGTCGATTCGGTTTGGACTTGTAGCGATTAAAAACATGGGGGAAGAGGTGATTCAGTCTATTATTGCTGAGCGCGATTTGAATGGACCGTTTTTGGACTTATCGGATTGTGCACGACGCGTTCATCATCGTGCGTTCAATAAAAAATCGATCGAAGCTCTTGTGAAATCTGGGGCTTTCGATCGGTTCGGCGAACGCAATCAGTTGCTTGAAAACATGGATCGGATTTTGCTTTACAACAAAGATGCCGAACGCCAACGGGAGAGTAATCAAGCAAGTTTGTTTGCTTCAACTCCTTCTGTATCTGTGGACGAAATTACGTTACGCCCAGCGACACAAGCGGTGCGTCGAGATATTTTGTTGTGGGAAAAAGAATTACTTGGATTGTACGTTTCCGCGCATCCGTATGAACCGATTGCGAAACAACTTGGAGATACCGTTATCTCTGTCTCGGCCGTTGCAAAGGAAAAGCACGATGCGTTTGTCCGTGTTGGCGGAATTATTACGACGGTGAAGGAAATCGTCACAAAAAAAGGTGAACCGATGGCCTTCGTCGGGTTTGAGGATTTGACGGGTAAAACTGAACTGCTTGTATTTCCAAGAACATTTGCGCAGTTTAAGGATGTCTTGGTGTCCGATGCGATTGCCGTGGTGTCAGGGAAGGTGAGTCGGAGAAAGAAAGACGATGGGGATGATCAGGATGTTTCACTGATCGTAAATAGTTTGGTACTTGTCGAGGACGAGGAAGCCGTTGGGTTAGGAGAAATGTTGAAGTCAGGAGGCTGGATAGACGAATCAGATCGCAAGAAGCTGAAAACAGAAACCGCCCAAACTACCAACTACCAACCCCAAACTACATCCATCTGCATCGCCCTGCGCGGCCGACCAACTCCAGAAATGGTCGATCAACTCCGAGAGATTTTCAAATCTAATCCCGGTCCGCGTCATGTATGTCTTCTCGTTGAGTCAGGTGGTCAGACACGCAAGATCGAAACCGAGTACTCCATTCATCCATCCAGAGAAATCATCGATCAAATCGCGGCAATTGTTGGGAGACAGAATGTGCTGGATTCTTGACAATCCTCTAAAAAACAGGTACAGTATTTTCTTGTCGTTCTTCACAGAAAGGCAATAAACCAGGAGGAAACGTGATTGGATTTTTTCTTGCATGTGCACTTGGTGAGATGGAACCAGAGATGGTTTTTGCTCTCGTGCCCGCTTTGCACGAGGAGATTACGAGCTGTCTTCCGACACTTGCGGGGCTTCCGCCAGAGTTTCGTGACGACGAACGTTCAAAATCATCAGAGCTCATTGTCGTGTACAAGCGGCAGAAGCTTCTTGGTTTGTACAGGGACGGTCGATTGGTTGAAGGGATGTGTTGGGATATTGCGCTTGGAAGCAAGCCCTATGAAGCAAAGATCCGTATGGATAACGCTTCAACCCCAGAGGGCTGGTACCACGTTGCGTACAAGCGCACCGCCGATCCACTCGACGCATATCCAAACACGACTTTTTACAAAGCGTTGCACATCTCGTACCCTAATGCGACCGACGTGTATTACGCCAAGCGTGCAGGGGTCGTTTCGGACCGTCAAGCAGAAGATCTACTTCGTTCGATCCAGATCGGACAACTTCCGAGTCAGTCTTCTCCCATGGGCGGAGCGATCCTCATTCATGGATGGGAAGATGGACTTTCTGACACGCTTGGATGCGTTGGATTGCGCGAGCGTGATATCGACATCTTGTTTGATGCCATTCCGCAATCAGACACTACGATCCTCATCTTGCCATGGCACAGGATCATTCGGCAGGACGCTACCTACGGCGTGGACACGATCCCGCCCGTCGGTTAAAACCAAAATTTCTTCTTCAATGACGCGTTGATAGGCGTCTCGATCGCGGACACAAAGTGCCGCGAATTTTTTTTCTAACAAATCTAGAAATGTTGGAAGCCATTCTGGAGTGCGTTCACATTGAGTGGCAATTGATTCCAATTTTTCGTTATTCGTAAATGCCAAAAATCCAATCAAACGTTTTTGACGCTCAACGGGGAAGGATATCAACTGGAGGACATGAAAAATGCGTTTTAGATTACGTTGCATACGTGTGCACAGATCTTTTTAGATCGTTGTTTCTAGCTTGTCCGGTACCTTCTTGAGAGTTTGTTCAACAATGAGTCCAAGAGTGACTCCGGCAGATTCTGGCATATCTGGAAATACGTAATCACTCAAGCGATCATCCAAAACAGCGCCCGTATCTCGATCTGCAAAATAATCCGTTACAAATGTTTGCCAGCCAGTTGATTCTTGCATCGTTGAGCGTGTTTGATCGCGTACAGAGGACCATGTTAAATCATGGCCATTGAGAATTTGGTCATTGATGACGTCGGAGATGGCGTTATTGATCGTTCCCATCCCTTCATGGGAGTTGTATACGATTTGTGTGTGAGGAGCGAGTTCAAAAACCTGGTCTAAATTGTCTGCGCCATTACAAGAACCGTCAACATATAATGCACTCTCGGTTGGAAGCCGATTGATGGTGTATTGTGACCAATAGGAGTGTCCATGATGCATTGCGATTGAGGGTACTTTTTCACGTTGATCGAGATCTTTTGCAATGTCAGCGATTCCGTTTCCATTTTTTTCTTCCCAGTCTTCTGTTTTTCCTGGAGCAGATTCTGGATGATTTGCATACATGGTGATAATTCGTTTTCCATCATCCGACGCCTTACTCAGTTCAACCCATGTTGCATGGTCTATTTTAACCCAATCGTCATGATCACTTAGAAATTCTTGATACCAGTGCTTTCCGTCTTCGTCATTATAAAAATAGTGTAATTGAGTATTATTGCCCTGTTCGTCGAGAAGTTTTGAGAGAGGAAGCTGTTCATGCACTTCGAGGGTGAAGGAATCTCTGCGATCACCAAGCCAAGTATCTGCCTGGTCACCATACAGACGAGAGAGATATCCATAGACAATTTCGGCTTTTGCGTTATGAGACAAAACAGCCTGCTCGTAGGAAGAGCGCACAAGTTTCTGAATCTCTTTTCCAAGTTCAGAGTTCTTTTCGTGAATCACAACTTGCGCGACGGCAGATATTTCTTGACTTGATCCATCTTCTTCTAATCCTTCCACAAAGTGTTCAACGAGAGCAGATCGTTCCTCTGGAGTTTTTGTTTTTGAAAGAAATTCATCCACACGATCGTATGTCGATGCGGTGCTAAAAAAGGAACGATATCCAATATAGCCAACGTCTTCAAGAAGCTTTGTGGATGTGGTTTCGTTTTGAATCATTTTAATAAGAAGTCGATCGAACACACCGACATATTGTTCTCCTTCGATCGTTGTTCCAGCGGTACTCGGCCGCATGTCGTCTCCTGCAAGGGCGAGCATGGCATACAGACGATGATCGGTTGACGCATCTGCATAGTGAAAACGATCGGGTTGTCCTTTTTTTAAGTTCATGTCCATGGCTTCTGTTTCTAACCAGCTTGTGAGGACCTCTTTTGTATAAATTTTTTCATCCACTGTTCCGTATCGATAGCTTCCAAGATACGCTTCTTCATACGCGGTGTTATCCTGAACCAAATCCGCCGCACGTTCTAAAGGTATTTGATGATGCGTCATAAATGGAACGATGTCTACGAGTTTCGTTTTTGTTTGCTCGTCAAATAATGATGCTTGAATGCGTGTTCTTAACGCTTCATGTTGTTCGAATTTCTCTGTCGCTGTTGATGGTTCACTCGTGCGTTCTGCTTCTGCAATAACAAGCATTCGATGAACGACTTCTGCGGCTTCGCTAACTCGTACTTCGGGAGCTTCAGGTTGTTTAATATCTCCAGGCTGTGCCGCCAGTAAAAATAAAAAACGACTCGCTTCGAGCAATGAGCGGTATTTTCCTAAGCGATTAGCGATCGCTTGCATCGTTCCTTTTGGTTGACGTACGAGTGCTGTTTCGAGCTGAAGCCGTTCGGATGATTCCAGGTGGACAGGATGTTCTTTTGTTTCTGTGTGTCTGTCCGAAATGTGTTCTTGACCAGCTCTTTTGATGGATTCTGGATTGATTGGTGCGCTTTGTTCTCGACTTTTCATACTCAGGCATTATTCCAGTTGGCGATTTGATTGTAAATAGCGTATACTAAAGATATAGACGCACTCTTTATTATGTCACCTGTTTCAAAAAAACCAAAAAAATTGGCAGTGCGCTACGTCCGTCCAGCCGGCGAGGAGGAAATTAAACCTGTCTCTCAGAACCTAAAAGCCTCAGAACCTTCTAAACCCTCCCGCACCCGCACTCCCGCTCCGTCTCTCAATCTCTATCGTCGCATAGCGGTTGGTTTTGTCGTATGCGTCGGTCTTTTGCTTGTGGCCGTCCTTTATGTTTCAAGTGTTTCTGCAACGATTCATGTGACACCTGTTAAAGAAACCATTACGTCAGAATTTCTATCCGATGTTGTAAAAACACCAACGACTGCTTCAGAAGTTCGAGGGAAAGTCGTTACCGCAACGGTCGGCAAGAACGGAACATACAAGCCAGGTGGGGAAGGGAGTAAAGAAGTCGAGGAAAAGGCTGTTGGTGTTGTGACGATTGTGAATACATCATCTCGAAACCAGCCCCTTGTCGCAACAACACGTTTACTTACTCCTTCAGGAATTTTATTCCGGATCGACTCGACGGTCACGGCCCCAGCGGGCGGAACAGTTGATGTTGCTGCGCACGCAGATCTTTCTGGTGTCTCTGGAGAAATTGGTCCAACACGCATGACAATCCCAGGATTATCCGAGTCGCTCCAAGCAAGTATCTATGCTGAAAATAAAACGGCGTTTACAGGTGGAATGCGACGTATTTCGGTTGTGAGTCAACAAGACATCGATGCCTCCGCACTCACGCTTCGCACCGCTCTGGAAGAGGATGCAAAAAACGCGCTTCGCGATTCTGTCGGAGAAATTTTTTCTGGCGAAGCATTTATCTTTGAAGTTGTTGAACAAACGAGCAGTATTGCATCAGGAACCGAAGCCGATTCGTATACGCTCTCGATGAACATTTCGGCTGTTGGTATTTTCTACGATCGTGAGTCTTTGTCAAAAATTGCAACGCGTAAATTGTATGAACAGGTAAAGCAAGGGAGCACATTCGCTTCCCTCAACGCAAAAGATGTTCAAGTTGGTGTTGATAATGTCGATTCCGATTCTGGCAATGCGAGTTTGCACGTGTACCTCGATGGGCAAGTGGTCGCCTCGCAGACAAGTGACGCACTTGAGCCAGGAAGATTTTCTGGTATGACGCTCGAGGAGGTCAAATCACTTCTGATAAAAGAAAAAGTTGCGACCGATGTTTCCATTGATTTTTCCCCATTTTGGATTAAGAGTGTCCCACGCCTTCGAGACCATATTTACGTGGAGATCGAGTAGTGTTAGGATCTTTCGGTATGACAGACGAACAATTAGAGCATCTTCGGCACTCCCTCGCACATTTGCTGGCCGCCGCCGTCCTTGAACTGTATCCAGACGCAAAACGAACGATTGGACCTGCAATCGAGGATGGTTTTTACTACGATTTTCAGTTTTCGAGTCCGATCAGCGAGGAGGATTTGCCAAAGATTGAGGCAAAAATGCGTGAAATCATGTCGTCCTGGACGGCTTTTTCGCGACGTGAGGTTACGGCAGACGAAGCTCGAGCGGCATTTGCCGACAATACGTTTAAGATCGAACTCATCAATGAATTTTCTAAAGATGGCCAAACCCTTACGTTTTATACATCTGGAGCGTTCACCGATTTGTGTCGTGGAGGACACTCTGACGGAATCGCTTCACTTGAACCAGAATGTTTTCGACTTACAAAACTTGCAGGAGCATACTGGCGTGGGGATGAAAAAAATCCACAGTTGACCCGTATTTATGGCGTAGCCTTTGCGACAAAAGCCGAATGCGACGCGCATCTCATCATGCTTGAGGAAGCAAAGAAACGTGATCACCGTAAGCTTGGAAAAGAACTTGAGTTATTTACGATCATCGACGAAATTGGAAGCGGACTTCCGCTTTTTTACCCACGAGGAGCTATTTTACGTCGTACCCTTGAGAATTATATTATTGATCGACAGGAAAAGCGTGGATACGTCCCGATTTGGATTCCACATATCACGAAAGGCCGTCTCTATGAAATTTCTGGACATTTGCAAAAGTATGATGCCATGTATCCGCACATGGAACTGAAAGATGAAGATAGTTACTATCTGAAACCGATGAACTGTCCGCATTTCATGATGCTGTACAAGCAGAATCCGCACTCATATCGCGATTTGCCAATGCGTTGGACCTGCACAACGACGAATTATCGGTATGAGAAGAGCGGGGAATTGTCCGGCCTCACACGTGTGCGTGCATTGACTCAGGATGACTGCCATGTTTTTTGTATGCCAGATCAGATCGAGGGGGAAGTGAACTTGATGCTCGACATGATCGATGAACTGTATCGCGTTGTTGGCTTCAACAATTTCTGGGTGCGAATTTCAACACATGATCCAGAGAATAAAGAAAAGTATATTGGTGACCCTGTCGTCTGGGAGAAATCTGAAACAGCACTCTCACATCTCATCGAAAGGCGCGGATGGACGCACAAAGTCGGTGTTGGAGAAGCAGCGTTTTATGGACCGAAACTCGACTTCATGGCAAAAGATGCGATCGGGCGCGAATGGCAACTCTCTACGATTCAACTCGACATGAATCTCCCAGAGCGTTTCGATCTCGAATATATTCCCGCAGAAGGAGAACGTCAGCGTCCTGTTGTCATCCACCGCGCGATTCTCGGCTCGACGGAGCGTTTTCTCGGAATTCTTATCGAACATTTTGCTGGCGCTTTTCCGATGTGGCTCGCCCCTGTTCAAATTCGTCTCGCGACAGTGAGTGAAACATTCATTCCATTCGCACAATCCTTACTCACTGAGCTTGTCGAAGCAGGGCTGCGTGTCGAGATCGATACATCAAACGAAAAAGTCGGCAAAAAAATTCGTGCTTCCGCCATGATGAAAGTTCCATGGACACTCGTCATTGGTGCCAAGGAAGCCGAAGGGGGAGATTACAAAGTAAACGTATTCGGATCTGAAACCGATCTTATCATTCCACCAATCGAATTGATTGCCCGAGCAAACGAAGCAGCAAAAATACCCTCCGCTTAGGCGAAGGGTATTTTGTTTATCGACTGCTTACATTGAGATCGATAGGAGCGTCAGGTACTGTTTCCCAAGTACTTGGTTCCATTGGGATTTGAAGATCACGGATCGTACGCATCAACTCGATATGACTTCGAGCATCATCGAGACGTTTTTCAAGGTCAATACGTTTACTCATCTCAACCCCAGGATTGTGTTTTGGATTTAACGCGTCTCGGATTGTTTTTATATCTGCAAGGGCAGATGCAAGAACAGCTTTTTGTTCCTCTGTCTTCATTTTTTTAAACGCGGCCTTTCCTTGAATGTTTTCCCAAATTTTAAGAGCCGCTTCTAATTTTTTTGGATCGCCTTTTACAAGTTCTTTTGCCTGACCGTCAGACATATTTTCTGGGGACAAGATCGACTCAATATCCCAGTCGCGTACTCGTTCAATAGCGATATCACCCGATTCGTGCGGATAGGCCTCTGTTTCGACCGTTGGCCGAGATTGTTTTGATTTTGAAACCTCTGGAGTTACAGAAGTCGGTTTGGTCTCTGGAGGAGTTTGTATACGCGCATCGATTTTGGCATCGACCGTGGATCGTTTTTGATCACGATCTGTTCGGATTACGTCTCGCTGTTGTGAAGAGTCTTGGTCAATCTGAGCAGAGCGTGAACCGTCTGGTTTCAAGTCGATTTGATTCGTATTGTTTAAAGTATCAATTCCTTTTGCTAAACCTAACGACGTAAGAAGCAACCCAGCGAATCTCCCAACTTTTTTCGCTACGGGAGATTGTTTGATCCATTTCCATACGGTTGGACGATCTTCGGTATCCTCCATGATAAATCCATCCCGAGCATTCCCCTCATGTACGCTCTTTTGAATTACGTTCCCTTCAGGGTCACGATTGACACGTTTGAGAGGTTTATGATACGTCGCTTCGCCTGACATCCCATCGCGTGCAGGAACGAGTGTTTGATTACTGACTATTGTATCGACATTTGATTCATCATCTGCTCCTGCAGGAAAATCTGGGGCATTGTCGACACGTGCAATTTTATCAGTTATTTCAATTCCACGATCCCAGTCGATATCGGCTTGTGGTCGAGGAATATCGTATCCTTCAAGTTCCTTTCCACGCGGAACGTTACCATCTGGATAACGTTCATCAATGATTTGAATCCCTGTTCGCTCCAAGTCACGATGTCCTTCAAGTGCAATCGGTTCTTTTTCTTCTCGGAGCCGTGCCAGTGTTTTTGTATAAGAGAAATCTTTTTTGAGAAATTCTGGATCAGGTGCAGATCCTGGAATTTCAAGATACATCGCTTCAAGCCCTCTTTTTGTCCCAAGATTATATTGCGACGGTTCGATTCCAGTTTCTTTGAGCGCAATGGTACGTTCTTCGAGCATTGCTTTTCCTTTATCGATCGCAGGGTCAATATAATCTAACACCTTATTCAGTTCCTTGAGAGTTGATCCATGGTTTTCGTGTTTCATTTCTGCCTTAATCATGCGAATCACTTCGTTCCGATCTTTGGTGAGCTGTTCAGTCCGCATGCTGATCGATGCGAAATTACGAAGCACTTCTGTTTGATCTGAATCGAGTTTTATGAGACTAAGTTTTTCTGTACGCAGTGCGTCTCGTGATGCTTTGCGACCAAGATCCACCTGTGAAATATCAACGTCATCAGCCGCAAGATCAGCTTCGATCGATTTCATTGCTTCTTTAGCCTGTCGCCACATGGCTTTGGACTCCTCCGATTTATCTTTTGTCATCAGCGCATGCGCTGAATCAACCTCATCAAGCCCATCGAGATAGGAGCGCAAGACATCGGTTTGAACCTGGTCGAGGTTTGTCGCAAATGCCGTGAGACCTATCCGTTCATGGAGTGCTTTTTCTACGTCCTTGACTTGGGATTTGATAACGTCTGCAACAATGGCATCATGTCTTTGATTGATGCGATTGCCGACGTCCTGACCTTTTGTACTCATGTACATTTTTGCAATCTCCGCATAGGAGTTTGAAATTCGTTCAACACGTTTGTTATCCAAATCTTCACGTGTTGAACGTGGTTGGACAGGTATCTCCTTTGGAGTCGTTTCGCGTCTGCGAATCGACTTTGCTGAGTCGATAACCGGATACATTTGTCGATCAGGTGAGTTTCGAGGCATAGAAATATTATGAATTGATTTTATGATATCACACTTTCATGCTTGACAAAATAGGCACAAGTGTTTAGGGTGGAAAACTCGAGAGAGATAGTGTTTCTCAATCGAGAAGGAGTTCAGATGAGTTCTATCGCATTCTTACAAGTACATGCTGGTGGAGCTGGAGTTTCCACAGAGGATGATCCGTTGAGTCGCTTGGTTCGCACGGATATCACCATTGTTCTTCCTCGTCGACGACATCACGAGGGTGATGCAAAGAGAGTCCTTCACGAAGCCGCCATGCTTGATGCAACGCTCCCAGAAGGAATGACATGGACGAACGAATCTCTTCTCTGGTTGCACCACGAACTCGCTCGGTTTGAGCGGTGTCCGTCGAGTGTATGTCGACCGTATCTACGTGAACGTCGACGATCACCGTTTGCAAGCGGTGTACGTTCGACTAATGAGCAACTTGCTTTTTTTGATTCTACTTGTGATCAGTACCTACGAACGTTGGGTCTGATACTACCGACGCGATCACGCCGAAACCTTTTGCACGCCGCATTCCTGTTGTTGCTCGAAAAAGGCATTCAGAATGTGAAGGAAAGTGGGTAATGCGCGACTGGACGAGTGGGATTGAGCGGACGATTCGTGCGTTGGCACAAGAAAGACATGTGACCGCGCAGGAAGGTGAACAGTTGCTGATTCATCTCCTTACAACTCGCGATCCAGGATTTTGGAGCAACGATGCGTGTAAGCGGATTGCTGAGGATGTCCCGCGTCGACGCCATCTCCCAACACACGAACATCATCGGTTTGTCGCAAGCGAACTTGATCAGCTTAGCAACGCACATCATCCGAGAGGTTATCTTCTCGCAAAACGATGGCTCGGTGATTCGCTTGAAGCTTTTGAAGCAGGTGTTCGATTCAACGCAGAACGTGCACGCACGTTTCTTCCGGAGAACCGTCTCGCCTATCTCACCTCCGTATTCGTCCTCATTGTCATGAGCGCAAACGCGTCGAGTGCTCTTCATCACGAACAGCTTTCTCCCTTCCCACCCGTCTTCCGTCGCGGACGCACATAGCATCTCGCGGCGTTTTTTGTTATACTAAAAAAAGAACTGGTATTACTATGCTCGGTGAAGCGTTGCGGAAAGAATCTATTGAACAGGAAACTGGTGAACGACCAGCTTTTCGTGTTGAGGAACCGTTTGTTTCACCTGTTGCCCGACCGTTGTTGAAAGAAACAATCAATGAGTACGAAATGATTGTTGCGCGAGAATTAGCGAAAGGACGCAATCCAGAATTGTATTGGCAACAGCTGCAGAAGGAATACGATATTCGCTCCGATCGTCGACGTGACATGGTTGCGGCTGATGAGATCGGGTTTGAAGCGGGAAAGGAGGCAGAACTTACACGTCTTATTCGATACGAGATGAATGCGCTATTGCCACGATTAGCCGCGTATCGTGTTGAACGGGATGCAGGGCGGTTTTCAACAGGTGAGAACTATCTTGCAGATCTTGATCGAAAACTCGTCCATGCTGAGCAGACGGCAGAATCTGCGGATGGGGATGAAACAGCTCTTCGAAGTGCGATTGAAAATGCGCGGGTGTTGCGGGTACAAGTTTCTCTTGTAGAAAATCTTCTCAAGAAACAAGATGGATGGAAAACGCTTCGCGCGAAGGTAGCACAACGGGATTCCGGATCTATTTTAGAAACACTTCCTCCTTCTGCGCTCGAGCCAGCAACGTGGCGAGATGAAGTGAATCAGTTGTACCAAGAAGGTGCAAAGCTTCACTTTTGGCAATTTAAAAAACGTGGTGAACTGGAAGTAAAAATCGCCGCTCT
The DNA here is from genome assembly GCA_943359455.1 of Candidatus Uhrbacteria bacterium RIFOXYB12_FULL_58_10. Taxonomy (GTDB): domain Bacteria; phylum Patescibacteriota; class Patescibacteriia; order UBA9934; family GWF2-40-263; genus YC12-FULL-57-11. The sequence continues at coordinate 5,593 of CALRHL010000013.1, read as the reverse complement.
TCAGCGTTCCCAAGCATCCGAAGAAAAGAAGGCGAGGATGCTTGCTCAGGAACGGGCAAAATGATAGGGTTCTGGCATTATGGCTGACCCAAAGTATCATCTTATTACCCTTGGATGCCAGATGAATAAAAACGACTCTGAACGGATGGACGCCATCTTGTCTGGGGTCGGTTTTTCGTCTACGGAAAATCGCGAGGAGGCGGATGTCATTTTGGTGAACACCTGTTCAGTACGACAGAGTGCTGAGGATCGTGTGTTTGGGTTGATGCACGAGTTCGCGATGTTAAAAGAAACGCGTCCAGATTTGATTGTTGGTGTAACGGGTTGTATGCCCGGACGCGACCGTGATGGGAAAATTCGCAAGCGACTGCCGGTCGCCGATTTGTATTTTCCGATTACCGATGCACCACAGTTACCGCGTTGGATTGGAGAACTGCGTCCTGAGCTTGTGAATAGCGCGGATATTGAAACGGATTATTTGAAGGTGATTCCGGAGCGTCGAACATTCCGACAAGGATTTGTGACGATCCAAACAGGTTGTAATAAGTTTTGCACGTACTGTGTTGTTCCATTTGCACGCGGATTGGAGAAGAACCGGCCTCTTGTTGACATCATGAAAGAAATCCGCGACCTTGCCGAACATGGGTGTGTTGAAGTGACATTGCTCGGCCAGACCGTGAATTCGTATCGAGCACCAGATCCAGAAAACTGGTCTGTTGGAAACCCATATCAAGATCCGTTCGCCGCGTTGCTGTGGGAAGTGAATCAAGTTTCAGGAATATCCCGTTTGCATTTTACCGCACCACACCCATTGCACATGACAGACGAAGTCATTGACGCGATGATATTACCATCTCATCTCAACTACATTCATCTTCCTGTTCAAGCAGGGGATGATGAGGTGCTCCGTCGTATGAATCGCCGTTACACGACGGATCAGTTTCTTGATGTGGTTCGCCGTCTACGTAAGAAAATTCCGAATCTCGCGATCGGGACGGATATCATCGTTGGGTTTTGTGGAGAGACGCGTGATCAGTATTTAAAAACCGCAGAGCTCTACGAGCAAATTCGTTTCGATATTTCTTACACCGCTCGTTATTCAACACGTTCCGGCACCGCGGCTGCTCGTGCGTTTAAAGATGATGTTGATCGTGATGAAAAAAAATGGCGTTGGAATCATTTACAGGAAATTCAGGAGCGCATTGTCTACGAAAAAAATCAGGCGTTCGTCGGAAAAACAGTTTCCGTTCTCGTCGAACGTCATGAACCACCAGCCCCAACGGATGAAATGCTCGCACTTGGTGGAAACATTATAGATCATCTCGCCAATCTTCCAGGAACCTGTCTTGGGAATTCGAGAGAAATGAAACTTGTCCGATTCTCTGGACCGAAAGAGCTTCTTGGTCAAATCGTCAATGTAAAAATTAATAAAGCAGAAAAATGGATTCTCGACGGACAAAAATTATCGTAGTTGTCGGACCAACAGCTTCTGGAAAGACACAGCTTGGAATAGATCTCGCCAAGAAATTCAACGGCGAGGTGATTTCGGTTGACTCGAGACAGATTTATCGAGGAATGGATGTGGGAACAGCAAAGACAAAAGGGACTTGGGGTCTTGATCTTGTGAATCCGGACGAGGAATATAGTGTTTCTGATTTTAAGAAGTATGCGGATGCAAAAATTATTGAAATTTCGGATCGTGGAAAATTACCGATCTTAGTTGGCGGAACAGGGCTGTGGGTGCGGGCGGTCATTGATAATTTGAATTTGACCGAGACTCCGCCGAATAGAGAATTACGAACGGTGCTTGAGCAACGAGATTTGAATGATTTGAATGCAGAATACAAACGTCTTGATCCGGCAGGTGCACAAGTCATTGATCAAGACAACAAGCGTCGTGTCGTCCGCGCGCTTGAAGTGACGCTTGTGACAGGAAAACCATTTTCTGCTCAGCTCGAGCGCGGGGAATCGAACTATGATTTGTGCGAGATTGGGATCCTGGTGGATCGCGAGGTCCTAAACGAGCGGATTAACAATCGTGTAGAGGAGATGATCGCACGTGGACTCATTGAGGAAGTTCGCTGTCTGCGTGACAGGTACGGTTGCGATATCGATGCGATGACCGGGATCGGATATCGGCAAGTATGCGCTTTTCTTGAAGGGAAGTGTTCTGTCGATGACGCGATTGAAGAAACCAAAAAGGCCACCCGCGCGTATGCAAAGCGCCAGATGACCTGGTTTCGGCGAGATCCACGTGTTAATTGGATTCAAGTTTTACCATCAACATATTACGAGCAATTTTTGCATCCACTGCTCCTTCAGTTTCTTTCATCACCTGACCGATGAGTACCTGAATGAGTTCTTTTTTTCCAGCTTTGTACCGCTCGACAATATCTGGGTTGTTCAAAAGAACTCGATCAATGACTTCTGCAATCGCTCCCTCGTCATCAATACGACCAAGATGCTTTTCTTCCATGATGTGTGATGGATCCGCACCAGTCCCGACCATTTCTGTGAGGACAGTGAGACCTGCTGTCGACGACAGCTTGCCAGTTGCAAGAAGCGTGATGAATTCTGCAAAGTTTTCCGGATTGATTTTCGCGGATGTAATATCAAGATTGCGTTCTACGAGTAAACCTGTGAGTTTTGACAGTAACCATCCAGACAGGAGATTTGCGAGTTTGGATTGATCTTTTACCTCTGCATCGACAGACGACATCCAGGAAGACAGTTCAGAAAAAACCTGTTCGACAAAATCTGTGAGTGCGGGATCATCACAGATCTGTCTTGCGTCTTCTGGCTTCAGGCCGTACTCACCAACAAATCGTGCACGCTTTGTTGCAGGAAGCTCGGGTAATCGACGGCGCTCTTCTGCGGCAATGTCTGCGAGTTCGAGAACGGGAACGTCTGGATCTGGGAAGTAGCGATAGTCGCCTTCACCTTCTTTCAGGCGCTGTTCTTTCGTTGTTTGCGACGCATCGTCCCATCCGCGTGTTGTTGAAACTGACGGGGGAGAACCTGCATTCCACAATTCTGTCTGACGTTTGATTTCAAACTCAAGTGCACGTTCTACGTTTCGGAATGAATTGATATTCTTGACCTCTGTTTTTGGATGAAATTTCATCCCAACAATTCCACCCTCTGCATCGCGTTCACGCAAAGAGATATTGGCATCGCAACGCATTTGTCCTTTTTCCATGTCTGCGTCAGACACGCCAAGATAACGAGCGATCAGTCGGAGCTCTTGCAAAAATGCCTTTGCGTGCTGAGGGGACGCGACATCTGGTTCTGTCACAATCTCAAGAAGTGGCGTTCCTGCACGATTGAAATCAACGTACGTTTTGCCATCAACCCCATGCAAATTTTTCGCCGCATCTTCTTCAAGGTGAGCGCGAGTGATGCCGATACGTTTTTCATCGATGATCAAAAAACCTCCAGATACAATCGGCTGATCATACTGGGAAATCTGATATGCCTTCGGCAAATCCGGATAAAAATAATTCTTGCGATCGAATTTTGAATGCGACGCAATCGTTCCATTGAGCGCCAGTCCCATCCTGACCCCAAACCGAATTGCCTGTTCATTTGGAACAGGAAGCGTTCCTGGTTGCGCGGTACACACCGGGCAAATATTTGTATTTGGCGACATGGCAGTTTCATGTGCCGCGCACGCACAGAACATTTTTGATTTTGTTTTCAGCTGAAGATGAATTTCAAGTCCAATAACAGGTTCCAGCATATACGTAGAGGGAAAAATCTAAAATTTTAGGATTTCCGTTCTTTCAGCTGAAGATACGTCATCACCGAATATATGAGCATCAATGGCATCACAAAGATGATACCGACAGAGAAGACCATATCAATCCAAAGAGGAGGATTTTCACTCACGATAATGTCTAATGGTGTTTTGAGCAAAGCAGCGATTATTCCCGTTAGTCCAGAGGCAAAGATAAGGTATAACCCAAAAATCAGCAAGGGGATGGAGATGGTGTACCACAGAACGGTAAAAAAACGGCCTTTCGACAGCTGACGACTTGCAGTGAGTGCTTCGATACCACGTTTGTTGTCAATAATGACCGCTTCTTGTGCATAGGCAAACCAAACGGTAAAGACGATGCCGGGAATAATAACGAGTAAAAATCCTCCAAGCATGATGAGTGCTTGCAAAAGGGACACCCAAATGACTGGCTTGATTAAGTCCCAACCCTTTTTTGGCAATGTGAGAAGATCAAGTTGCTGATCGTGTGTATGATGCAACGTCAAGATCGTAAGAATACTAAGAATCCATAAGTATAAAAGAGTATCGGCAATCTGGATGAAAAAAACCGTTGCGAATTGTACGGATTCGTTCGAAATAAAACTCGACAAAATAAATGCGGCGTAGGTGAGGAGTAACCAAGAAGCATATCCAATAATCAACGTTGATTGTTTACGATACAGCGCAAGAGCCGAACGGAGAATATCGAGAGGAGAGAGCATATCAACGTTTTAGGGACTGATAAAGCAGAAGGTCGGCTGTGATCAGAAGTGGATTGAGGAAAACAGCAACGACCGTTGAAAGAATTGAGGTAAAGATTGTGCCAAGACGCACCTGTAAGTCAATGTTGAGTCCAGTAAATACCGCAATGATTGCGTTAAAAACAAAGCCAACAACGGCCATAGCCATAATACCCATCAAAATAAAAACGAGTTTCGGTACGACGAGACGCAATAAGATTTTCCAAAAGTGTCCTTCGGTAAGTTTTTGGCTGGCAATGACCGCCGCTTTTCCTTCAACGCCATCAAGAAGAAGTGCGTATGGAGCAAAATAGTAGTGGACTGACCAGCGAAACGCAAGAATGATCGAGACGACGATTCCGATGACGAGAAGGATGCTGGACACGATGTTTAGTGCGGGGATATTGAAAGTGAGGTTGATGAGCGTGAGTAAGATTCCTGGCCCAAGCCCGATTCCGATGGCGGCAAGGAGGATGCCAAAAATGAAGAGTGTTACGAGTAGTGTTTTTAGAAAATAGCGTTTCCCATCAATCATCGCCTCGCGGATATTTGATCGCTTGAGAGAAAGTTGTGCTCGAATGAGACGTGTAAGCGCAATGAATGCCCAAAGGCCGAGGATGGGAGCTACGACCCATGTGGAAAATGCATACAAACCGACGCCAATCGTTTCAGACATCGTGAGTGAGGAGGTTGAAGCGAGTTTAGAGGCGTATGGGTAGAGAAAAAAAGCAGCGATTTCAAAAATTGCGACGATAAGAATCCAGCTCGACACACTGAGAAGATCGACAAAATCGCGTCGGTAATGATCCCAGGAACGATCGATGAGTTCGCCGATAGAAATGATTGGCATAGGAAAGGAAATTAGAAATTGGAAATTGAGGAAAATAATTGTTTGGAACGCATGATTGTTTCGTCAAGTGAATCTCTTGTAGAAAGGGTGTGTATGTCTGTTCCACGGGAACGAAACAAATCCGTGAACCAGTCAGACCGGAAACGCTGATCGACTTTGCGAAGAAAGTCGAGTTCTGCAAAAACACCACGTGATTCTTCTGAGCGATTTTTGAGACGTTCGACGGCAATTTCTGGATCGAGTTGC
>CALRHL010000012.1 GCA_943359455.1 Candidatus Uhrbacteria bacterium RIFOXYB12_FULL_58_10 | reverse complement strand
GAAATGACGTATAAAGTACTCCCAGCCAGCATGAGCTTTTTTAAGGCCGACGCGGGTGATGAGGCTATCATTCTGTTACCGAAGTCAAGAGAATCTGTATGGGCGGCTGTTGAGAATGTTGTGAGAAAATAATTATGGAAGTCCTCTACCGCAAATATCGTCCTGCCACGTTTGCGGATGTGACAGGGCAGGATCATGTGAAAACGACGCTACAAAACCAGATCGCCACTGGTTCGATTTCGCATGCGTATTTGTTAACAGGTCCACGTGGAGTTGGAAAGACGACTGTGGCGAGGCTGACTGCGAAGGCGGTGAACTGTGAGAAGAATCAAGACGGGGAGCCTTGCGGATCTTGTTCACCCTGCCTTGAAATCGCCAAAGGTTCTGCACTCGATATCTGCGAGATTGATGCCGCGTCGAACACAGGCGTGGAGAGTGTACGAGAGAATATTATTGAGAGTGTTCGGTTTGCTCCGAATAAATTGAAATACAAAGTGTACATCATCGATGAGGTACACATGCTTTCGACATCATCTTTTAATGCGCTTTTGAAAACACTGGAAGAGCCTCCAGCGCATGCATTATTTATTTTAGCAACAACAGAAACGCACAAAGTCCCTGCAACAATTATCAGTCGCTGTCAGCGGTTTGATTTTAAGAGATTGTCTGTTGAGGTAATTTTGGAACGATTGGAAAAGATCGTTGAACAAGAAAAAATTTCTGTTGATAAAAACGTGCTCGTTGAAATTGCGAGACATGCTGATGGAGGGTTGCGCGATGCAGAGAGTATGCTCGGACAGGTGCTTGGACTTGCAGGCCCTTCGACACGCTCAGGGAATATAAAGATTACGATGAACGAAGCATCTCTTGTCTTGCCCGCGACAAATGCGTTGCTCGTCGATGCATTTGTTGCGGCGTTGATTCGTTCTGACAGATCTGAGTCACTCAAGATCGTTAAGGACGGTCAAGAACAAGGCCTCGACCTTCCATATTTTGTCGAAGATGTGATTGCACAGCTGCGAGACAAGATGATGACTTCGTTTCTCCCTCAGACAAACTCCCCTCCTTTTCAAGGAGGGGTTGGGGGTGGTTATCCGTTGCTGATCGAATCCCTCCTCGAAGCGCGCAGACAGATGCGGAGTGCAAAAATCATCTCTCTCCCACTTGAATTAGCCATCATAAAGGCATGTCGCGTTCATGACGACCCAAAAGAACAGGTGGAGGAAAAAGGCCTTGAGGCATTAGGCTTTAGGCCTGGAGGAAAAAATACAGAATCTCCCTCCGAACCTCTCGGCCTAAAACCTCTCGGCCTTTCTTCTGTCTCCACCGCCCTCGGCACCGTGCCAGTCCTCGATCTCGAAGATGTTCGACGCAAATGGCCGGAAGTTTTTCAGCAGATTAAAGAATGCAACGCAACGCTCCCAATGGTTGTTCAGACAGGAGAAGTTTCCGCCGTCGATGGTGACGCAATCGAAATGTCCTTTGCGTATCCCGTTTATGTGGACGCGATCAATCAAGACAAAAATCGAAAGCTCCTCGAACAGGTGTTCACTCGCGTCCTTGGCCGTTCTGTTCGTATCAAAGCAAAACATGTGAAGAAGGAGATGGAAGTTGTCGTCGAAGATTTACTTGGGGCGTTTGGAGGATCTGTTGTCTAAAACTATGCACAAAATGCAAGTATCGAATAAAGCCGTTCTTGTAAATCCTCATGGGAAAATTTTGATCATGATGTTGAGAGATGGTAGATGGGATTTGCCTGGGGGACGGATGGATGAAGGGGAGAATATGTTGGAAGGGCTTGTTCGTGAGTTAAGAGAGGAAACAGGTGTTACGGTTGACCCGGCAAAGGCACGGCCATTTTTTGTTGGAGTGTATCCGTATAAGGGGACTCCACCTGAACCAGTCGCAAGTGTATTTTATGTTGTGCCAGTTTTGGATGTTGAGATTGTCTTGTCTGATGAGCATGGATCTTGTATTTGGATCGACCCGCGTCAAGCATTTCCAAAAGATGCGCATCCACCTGTTGTCGAAGTTTTGGAAGCGTATCGGAAGTCAGAAGGGATCGTTGTCGCGGCAGATGAGGCGATTAAGGGTCGACAAGGGTACGGACTTGTACAAGTTTTTACAGGAAACGGCAAAGGAAAAACAACTGCCGGTCTCGGCTCAGCGATCCGCGCACTTGGAGCTGGAAAAAAAGTTGGGATTGTGTATTTTGACAAAGGAGGGGACACGCATTATTTTGAAAGACTCATTTTATACAAGTTCTCCCCTCCTTTTCAAGGAGGGGTAGGGGGTGGTTATCTGCGCTACGTCCCGACTGGTCGCGACCGCATCGATCCGGTTACAAATCGTTTTGATTTTTCCATCCAGCAGATCGACAAAGACGAAGCAGAGCGCGGTCTGATAGAAGTGAAAAAAATGTTTCTGGACGGGTACGATCTCGTGGTCATGGACGAGATTAATTCGTCGGTTGATCTTGGTTTGTTAGAGGTGAGTGAGGTGATTAAGGTGATTGACCAGAAGCCGGATCAGACAGAGCTGATTCTCACTGGCCGCAACGCCCCTGACGCCTTTCTTGACCGCGCGCATCTTGTAACTGAGATGAAACTCCGTAAGCACTATTTTTATTCAGGAGTGAAAGCAAGAGAAGGACTTGATTATTAGTGCTATCTTGGATAATATTCCAAATTATCGGGCTGTGGCGCAGATGGTAGCGCGCTTCGTTCGGGACGAAGAGGCCGTGGGTTCAAATCCCGCCAGCCCGACCATCGAGCTCCGCTCGATATATTTATGACATTTGTTTGGATCATTTTTTTTATCTTACTTTTTTCCCTCGCCTACGCCGCGGCATCTGGGGCGCCTTGGGTTCCGACGTTTCGAGGGGATATTGATCGTCTGAAAAAACTGCTCGCGCTTCAGGATGGAGAGAAATTTGTTGAGCTTGGATGTGGAGACGGGAGGGTTATTCTCTCCCTCCTGTCTCTCCCCCATTTAAAGGGGGAGCTAGGAGGGGGTAACACGCTTCCTCGCGGTAATTCGCGTCTCGTTGGAACAGGTCTCGAGCTTTCTCTCTTGCAATATCTCATCGCAAATATCCGTCGCATCCTGTCGCGGACGTGGAACGTTAAATTTATTCTTGCAAATGCGTTTCATTACGATTTGCGCGATGTTGATGCTGTGTACATGTTTCTTATGCCAGAAACATATGAAAAAATCCGACCAAAGCTCGAAGCGGAACTCCGCCCTGGCACCCGCGTTGTCACATATGTCTGGCCGATCGAAGGTTGGGAGCCATTGGTGGTGGATGAAGTGGAAGGGAAGTCGAAGTTGTATTTGTATAGGAGGTAGAATATACTAAATGTACTATGAGAAGCATTTCACTCCACAATATTATTTGGAAAGAAGATAAATATTATGTTGCTCAGTGTCTGAATGTTGATGTGTCTAGTTTTGGGAAAACAAGAAAAGAGGCTCAAAAAAATCTAGATGAGGCACTTTCACTTTATTTTGAGGATACTCCACGACCACACGTTTCGCGTATTCGAATGCCACGGCTGGTAGCGTGTTCATTCCAACATGTCTAAATTTTTGTCATCGAAAGAAATTGAAACGATCCTGTTACAACACGGGTTCGTTTTTGTTTCAACAAGAGGAAGTCATGAAAAATTTCGAAAAGTTGGTTCTCCATCACGTGTGGTCATTGTCCCTGCAAATCGCAAGGAAATCCCGTTTGGTACTTTTCGATCGATCATGCGACAGTCAGGACTGAACATGGATGACTTCATCACATAGTAGACCTGTTGCTGTATAAGCTCCTTGATCCAAAATGGCAGATTTCAGACAAAGTCGACGGTAAAATATTTTTTGTTTAGCCTAAGCTAAGCTTAAAATATTTTACCGAGAGTTTGGCGAAATATGACATTTTGGGCTGGAGCTTATACAGCAACAGGTCTAATAGACCAAAAAATACCACTCAGACTACTGAGTGGTTTTGGTGAGTGGAGGGATTGATGACAGTCCTTTCCGAACGGCGCGGGCGATTTCGGAACGTGATAGTTCCGTTGGCCTGATGTTCGGATGCGTTGTGGAGCCGTTGAGCAACTGTCCGGCTTCGTGGAAGTAGTACCAGTGCTCAGCTCCCGGGAGATCGCGGCCTTTTCCTGACGCGACGATCTTATCGAACTGTTCCACTAGGTCTACCAATTCCACGTTTAGGTTTGCCGCGTGGTCAAATTCGGCCTGCATGATTGCACGTGCAATGGCACACACACCCGCTTTATTTCGTTCCGTCGTTCGAATGAACATTTGCACAGAACCGTTTTGTCTCATCTGCACGATGATGTCTGCACCTTTTTTGCTACGACACCACCCATTCATGGAACGCAGATCGCTTTCAACGAATGCGATTTTGAATCCGTTCAGCGTTTCCATCACCCCATGTTTTTGAAACTCATGAGCGCATGTCTCGTTGAATTCCACAGCTCGCGCATGGTACGCGTCGAATGCCGCGAAGATGAATGAGGTCATCTCGTCTACATGCAACGTTCCATAGCCTGCCATCACTTTGAGAAGCTGGCCAAGTTCGAGCTGTTGCTGTCCCGACTGTGTGTCCGCTTTTCGGATTTCGTCGAGCAACATTTTTAGTTCTGGAAGATGGCTGACACCGAGGTATTTGGCGACAAGGTCTGCAGACGTCGTGTTCGGCATACGACCATTTTTGCCGTGCTCGTCAAAGATCGTGAGACCCTTCGGGCCATTGTAGTCGTATCCGAGCATGCCGATCACAACACAATCCGCTTCACGTCCACCGATGAATGAAAGAACTTCCTCATCAGAAGTGGCATAGAGCGTCTGCACTGGATTACGTTCATCCCACGCAAACCGTCGTTGACCGTACTTCCGAAAAATCCATTCCGCCAACATTTCGTCCGCATGTTCCGGAATGTGCGAAACAATAATCCGTTTTCTGGGTTTCAAAGGACCCATGCTTTCTCCTGTTGTCGTGAAAAGAAACGACCAAACAGCATAGCAAAAAAATCCCTAACCGTCAATTGATTCCAGAGCTTACGAGATATTTGTCGCAATCCGTAGCCATTTGTAAGATATGTAGCCGATTTGTTGTTCGCAGGATCATTCGTATAAACAAAACACCCCCCAACGCAGAGCTGCCCCGAAGGGTGTCTTGCGTCAGGGGGTCAGAGACTCCTTGACTGTCCGCGGTCTACCAGCGGTTGAAATCGCCACGCCCGCGTCCGCCGCCTCGACCGTATCCGCCGAACTCTCCATGATGGTCACGGTCGTGCCGAAAATCGTCCCGGCTACGGCCACGCTCTCCAGCGCGTTCTCGAAGTTCGGTTTTGGTCGGCGGAACGTATCCGTCCGGAACCGCCTTCACGCACACCCCGCGGTTGACCCACAGGTTGCGGTTGGCGTTCAAGACGACAGCGTCTGGTGCTCCGGCGCGTTCGATGAAGAGGTTTCCTGTCTTCTCCGAACTCGTTCCGGGAGAAACCTCGAGTACGAACTCGTAACTACGCTTGACGACGTTTTCTTCACCCGTTTCCTCGTCAAACTCGGGGCGGTTCGTCGGCTCGGCTACCTTCACGCGCAGCTCGACGGTCACAGGACCGATCAGCTCGTTGGACTTCAGGCCACCAGTGAGATGGATTGCCATACCGTGTGCCTTGGCGAAGATGTACTCCGGGGCATTCCCCTTGGCAGGCATTTCCGTGAAGGTGATGCCGGAGTTGGTTCGCACAACCGCATTTTCCCACTTGTGGAGAACGTACGCGGCGACGTGGAGCACATCCGTTCCCTTGGTCGGAACGTTGTACTCGTACTTGGCCGTTTGGCCTTTGATCAACGCTTCGAAATCATCGCACAAAACGACAGGGGCGAACCCCTTGTACAAAGCGATCGCGTCCATGATGAAAACTCCAGGAAAATTCAACGATACCCGGGATTGGGCAGCCAATTTGTGCTCGGAAATGAGCGCAGAATCGGATCATTACTATAGCACAAAAAACGCTTCTTGTCAATCTACGCACGTGCTGTATAATCCGATTTATTATAAGTAATCGTTCATTTTTCTTATGAAAATCAAAGACTTACTCACCAATGTACTTCAAAACGCTGAACTCATGGTTGCGAACGAACCATTTACTTTTTCTGGAAAAGCGACGATTGAGCTCGAAGGGGGCGAAGCGCGTTACTGGCTTTTTAGTTCAAATGGTGGAATGATCAGTGTTTCGCCGGATGATGAAGAGCTCACCTATTTCCGCTTGCTTGAGGACGAAATTGAGCCAGAGAATGAAACGGTTGGCTATGCGGGAAAAGACTTCGAATTCAGTTACGAAGACGTTGGGTCTGTGACATCTGTCGAGGGTGATGCTCAAATAGAAAGCGATGAGCGATATGCGTTCTCCGATTATGAAGCAGACGATGGGGAGACCATTCGCCTCGTTCACAACGAAAATTCCGGAAACAAGCTCGTGTTTATTGGATCACTTGTTGGCGAGGATGATGTTGTGATGGTGGAGTAGATTTTGAAAGACGGCCAAAGTGGCCGTCTTTTGGTTTACCATGCACCCTACATGGTGCGTGGTATACTGTTCTGGTATGAATGGACATCGTGGTTTATGGGTTATTATCGGTGGCGTTGTTTTTATCTTTGCGCTACTTACGGCGATGTGGATTGTCTTTATGAAATTCCATCCTGGGGATGAAATCAGGCGGATGCTTCAGGCCATGTCTCAGGTTCAGTCGGTTCATGAGCGGTCGGCGTTTAGCTGGACACGTGGGGAAGGGCGGGAGCGAACGACGACGACGGTGCACACGATTGGTCCGATTGATTTGTCTCACGCGTCTGGACTTCAACAAGAAACAAAGTTTCGCGTGTTTCGTGTGAGTCGAGCGAAGGAATATATCGATTTGTCCGGAGAGATTCGAACGATTGATGGAACGAACTATCTTACATATGCACCGCCAGGTCCTGACATTGAAGGATTTGATTTTTCAAATGAGACATGGATTTCAGTTGCAAAGAATGAATTGCCCGCGTGGGGAAGTGTGATACCTGGGCTCGATATTCCAGGGGGATTTGAGGGAGGATCTAGGGATCAGAATTTTGAGTCCAGTGTATTAATTTCCGCCTTCCGTGATCTTCTTGCCGACGCAGATATTTTTCTCATAAACTATGATGAACTCACAGACACGATCGATGACCGGGAAATGCGGATTATTGATCTGATTTTTGATCCAGATGCGATTCGTACATTTTTACTCGAGATGATTCGGCAAACCGAAGGACGCGAGATTGATGATTCCGACCGTGTGCTTGTTGAAACGCAAGCGAGTGCACTGGATAATTTGACGATCCGCGTCTGGATTGGAGTCGAGGATCACCTCCTCTATCGTTTGCAGGCGGCAGGTGTGGTGGAAGGAGAAAAACATACGTTGATTCCTGTGGATATGATTATAGAATTGTCCGATTTTAATGCGGTGTTTATTGGACATGTGCCAAAAAAATCTATCTCGTTTGCATCGATCGCTCGATCGATTCTTGGGACACTTGAACAGTCCGAACTTCGTGATTTGACGAAAACAATCGTTGTGGATGATGTAGCAACTCTTCCGGTTATGAAGACAGAAACAAATGACGATCCTGATGGCGATGGTCTTTCAAGTATTGTCGAAGCATTTTATCGAACCGATCCAAACGTTTTTGATTGTGACGGAGATGGAAAGAGTGATGGTGAAGAAATATTGAGCGGAAAAAATCCGCGTGGAGAAGGGACATTGTTTGGATTTGGACTTGGGGGATAACTATGAAACGATCTTGGCATCATAAAACTCACTCCACCGATTTCTCATGGCGCCTGAATGCATTTCGGTATGGGATGGTTTTGTTTGCCGTCGTGATTGTTGGGAAGCTCGCGATTCTTCAGATTCTTGATTATGAAACGTATAAAGCGCTTGCATCCGGTCAGCATGAAATTTTTCGTGAGCTGTATCCATCGCGTGGGGATATTCTTATTCATGACATGAAGGACGAATCGCTTGTGCCGATTGCGACGGTTCAGCAAGTGGCTCGCGTGTATGCCGATCCGCGCAATATTGTTGATGCAGATGATGCCGCGGAAAAAGTTGGGAAGTTGTTTGGCTATGACGATGATCAAATCAATGCGCTCGAAGATCGGATTAAGAATAAACGAGATCCGTATGAACCGATTGCACGTGGGGTCACGGAGGATTTTTTGACGGAACTCATTGCGCTTGATATTCCTGGAATTCACTATATTCGCGAAGAAGGTCGGTTGTATCCAGAAGAAGGGTTGGGTGGGCATGTGGTTGGATTTGTTGGATCGTCTGAAGATGGAACGTTGTCTGGAAAGTACGGTATCGAGGGATACTTTAATGATGAGCTGACGGGGACGCCAGGATTTTTACGGTCTGAGCGTGACATTGCAGGGCGGTTAATTTCGATCGGAGAGCGTTCGATTGAACCTGCGGTTGATGGATCGGATGTGGTGTTAACGATTGATCGAACGATTCAGTATTTTGCGTGTGAAAAATTGCATGCCGCCGTTTTGAAACATGGGGCAGACGGTGGAAGTGTGGTGATTATTGAACCTCAAACGGGGAAGATTTTGGGGATGTGTGGTTCACCCGATTTTGAACCTGATGCGTTTAACGAAGTGGAGAAGATCGAGACGTTCAATAATCCTGCAATTTTTGAAGCATACGAGCCTGGATCCATTTTTAAACCTATCACGATGGCTTCTGCGATTGATGCGGGAGCCGTGACTCCTGTGACAACATTTGAAGACACGGGTTCCGTGTTAGTTGATGGATGGCCCCAACCGCTCAATAACGCTGAGTTAAAAGTTTATGGAGTGATCAACATGACACAGGTGCTTGAGGATTCGGTGAATACGGGAATGGTTTTTGCGATGCGTCAAATGGGAATGGACAAGTTTGTGGAGTATGTGAAAAATTTTGGGTTTGGGGTGCGAGAAGGTTTGGAATTAGAAACAGAAATGCCAGGGACAATTGCTGCGCTCGATTTGGGACAGGAAATTTATTCGGCAACCGCATCGTTTGGACAGGGGATTACGGCAACGCCGTTGCAGATGGCGACGGCGTATGCGGCGATTGCAAATGATGGGGTGATGATGAAGCCGTATATTGTTGAGGATGTTGTAAAATCTGATGGGACGCACGAGGTGAGAGAACCTGAGGAGTTGCGTCGGGTATTGCAGGCGAAGTCTGCGCGGTTGATTGGGGCGATGCTTGTGTCCGTTATTGAAAACGGACATGGGAAACGCGCGGGGGTTGATGGATATTATATTGGGGGAAAGACTGGGACGGCGCAGGTTGCAAGTGGAGGTGGATATGATGCAGATGTGACGATAGGTTCATTTGCAGGGTTTGGTCCGGTGAATGCTCCGAAGTTTGCGATGGTTGTGCGTATCGATAATCCAAAAGATGTGAAGTGGGCAGAGTCCACCGCTGCGCCATTGTTTGGTGAGATCGCAAAGTTTCTGCTACAGTATTTTGAGATTCCGCCAGAACGATTATGAAAAAACTCATTCAGTCTCTTCTTGCGTATTTCGCGAAACAAATCCTTCATAAGCACCGCCCAACGGTCGTAGCTGTGACAGGTTCGGTAGGAAAGACTTCGACGCGTAATGCGATCGCAGCGGTTTTGAGTACGAAATTTTCTGTGCGTTCGCCATCAGAAAACTACAACAACGAGTTCGGTGTCCCTCTCACGATTATTGGAGAAAAAAGTGGAGGAAAATCTATTTTTGGCTGGCTTCAAGTTTTCCGGAAAGCAATCGCTACTCGCTACACGCTACACGCTACTTCCTATCCTCAGATTCTCGTCCTCGAATACGGACTCGACCACCCTGGTGATATCTCATACCTTTGTCAGATTGCACCGCCGGACATTTCTGTCTTGACCGCAGTGACTCCTGTTCATGCAGAGTTTTTTACGTCTGTGGAAGATCTTGCCAAAGAAAAAGGTCAGATCGTACGCGGAATGAAATCTGGCGGAGTCGCGTTTTTGAATGTCGACGAACCACTTGTTATGGCGGAGCGTACGGATTGTCTCACCGTGACATATGGATTTAATTCTGACGCAGACGTTCGAGTAGAAAATTATCAGACGGATGCTTACATGGATCGTTGTGCGACGCGCTTTGATCTGTGTTTATACGAGGAACGCACACCTGTTGTTCTTCCAAATTTGCTCGGACGCGGTCAAGTGTACGCCGCATTGGCGGCTGTAGCGGTTGGAAAACAGCTTGGCATGACAACTGACGAAATCGTGACTGGACTTGCAACACTCCAACCGCAAGCTGGACGAATGCGTCCACTCGCTGGCATCAAAGGTACTCTCTTGCTCGACGACACATACAATGCGGCCCCAGCTTCCATGTCGGCCGCCCTGGACGTTCTCAGGGACTTTAGTCCCGTCCAGCAAGGCCGCCGTATCGCCGTTCTCGGTAAAATGGCCGAACTTGGTCGTTACAGCGAAGATGAACACCGTCTCCTCGGCCTACACGCCGCAGAAGTCGCTGATATCCTCGTCTGTGTCAACGAAGAGGCTCTCGATATTCGCCGTGGAGCTATCGAAGCTGGGATGGATGAAACACACATTCACTATTTCAAAGATTCGACGGAAGCTGGTCGATGGTTAGATTTCAACGTAAAACAAGGCGACGTGATTTTAATAAAAGGCTCCCAATCCTCTCGCATGGAAAAAGCCGTAAAAGACATCCTCGCTCAGCCCACCCAAGCCAAAAACCTCCTCGTCCGCCAGTACGGAACTTGGCTCGAAACATAAAGATCACCGTCCTTCACTTCAGTCTGAGCAGACAGGGACATACCCTGTTTTCAGACCCATGTTCCAGGCTCTCAGTACCCTGTTTCAGACTCCTGTTCCCGGCTCTCAGAGCCAGGAACGTCAATGTTTACAGGACACTCCCGGCTCTGAGAGCCGGGAGTGTCGAGCCGGTCGTTCCCTGGATGGGAGTGGTTGTTTGAAATCGATTAGACTCAACTATCTATGATTCGAGAACCATTTGTTTCTGGTGATTACTATCATGTCTACAATCGCGGCGTTGATAAGCGTAAAGTGTTTTTGGATTATTACGACTTTGAGCGTTTTTATGAATCCATGTATCTATTTAATGATGAAAATTTTGTTCATCCAGGTGGAAGGTTCGTCGATCGAGAATTTTTGCTCGCTGGACATGAAATCTTATCGTTTGGGAGGAAACCGTTTGTCTCAATTCTGGCATTTTGTTTGAATGACAATCATTTTCACCTTTTACTTCAACAGATTCTTCCAGATGGCATTTCTAAATTTCTCCATCGTCTTGGTATGGGATATGCGAACTATTTTAATCTGAAACATGGACGCAAAGGAAGACTGTGGGAGAATTCATTTAAAGCTAAACCGATTGATTTTGAAGAGCATTTGCAGTTACTTCCGAGATATATTCATCTCAATGTGCTTGATCGAACAAGTATTGACTGGCGAAATAACAATGAATTTGATTGGACAGTAGCAGAAAAAGTTCTAAATAATTATCCGTGGTCAAGTCATGGTGTCTATATAGGAAGAAGTCCACGACTCCCGGTCGTTGATAGAGAAGCTGTCCAGTATTGGTTTTCAACCCCAGAAGTGTATCTGCAGTACTTAAAAGCTTCACGTATCTTTGGCGAAGAAGAACTAACTTTCTCCCGGCTCTGAGAGCCGGGAGCGTCAATGTTTACAGGGCACTCCCGGCTCTCAGAGCCGGGCAACGGTAGAGCCGGGCAACGGTAAATTCTTGACAGGGCAACCGTGATCTTCTATACTTCCGTCAACAACTTAAGCCGTAGAAAACAGGTGCTCGAAAGAGGTAAGTCCTGTCGAGGTACAGAGGTGAAATTGTCACTTTTTATCGAATTCTGCGCTTTGGTTGCAGGATTTTTTGTTCACCCTAAAGGTCGAAAAAGTATGCCAAAGACACGTGCTCAAAAACAGGAGATTATTTCTGAGCTTGCGAATCATTTTCGTACGATGAAAGCAGCGGTGTTTACATCCATTGGTGGATACACGATGGAAGATGCTGACTCGCTTCGTGCGAAAGGGAAAGAACAAGGAGTAAAGTCGTTCGTGGCAAAAAAAACATTGCTCGAACGTGCACTCAAAGAAGCAGGGCTTGATGTGAATATCGCAGGGCTTGAGGGAAGTATTCTCACGACCGTCGGATTCAATGATGAAGTTTCTGCGGCAAAACTCATGGCGGAGTTTGGAAAAAAGCGTGATGCGATTCAAATGATTGGTGGAATTCTTGAGGGAAAACTCATGGATGCCAAATCTGTAAAAAAACTCGCTACGCTTCCAAGCAAACATCAACTGCTCGGTCAATTGGTCGGCACACTCAACGCTCCTGTATCAGGCTTCGTGAATGTACTCGCAGGTAACCTGCGTGGCCTCGTCATGGTGCTTGGAGCGATCAAGGAGAAGAAAGTGGCCTAAAAATTAAGTAAAAAGTAAAATGTAAAAAGTAAGAAATTCATAACTTTTTACATTTTACATTTAACATTACATTCTTATGTCCGACGAAACGAAAGTTGAAGTTCCAGCGAAGTTTCAGGCGCTTGTGTCTGAAATAGAAAAGATGTCCGTGATCGACCTTTCTGAACTTGTGAAGGTACTCGAAGATAAGTTTGGTGTTTCTGCTGCCGCTCCAGCCATGATGATGGCCGCTGCTCCAGCTGCTGCCGCTGCCGCAGAAGAGAAAACATCGTTCGACGTTGAAATCACTGCCGCAGGAGACAACAAGATTAACGCGATCAAAGCGGTGCGCGAAATCACTGGTCTTGGTTTGAAAGAAGCAAAGGATCTCGTCGATGGTGCGCCAAAAGTGGTGAAAACGGGCGTGGACAAAGCTACCGCAGAAGAAACGTTGAAGAAAATTACAGATGCAGGTGCAACAGGAGCGATCAAATAAAAAAGGAGTCGGTAGTTGTTGACTACCGACTTTTTTATTTCAAATGACTTGCACTGATAGAAAAAAGTTTTGTGCCAACGAGAAAATAGATCGTTTTACTTGGTTCATCGACGAGGAAATCGGTTACGCCTGTGAAGGCATCTGAACGATATTGGGTGACAAGTGATCCTCCTTCTTTTTTGTAGACAATAAGTCTTTGAGTCGCTGGTTCCAAAACATACACGTACGCACTGTCTATATTTGTCCAGATGTCTGACGCGCTCGTTACAACAGGATCGACGCTCGCTTGTGTCCATCCGACTTCGGAACCACTCACAAACCGTACAATTTTGCCGTTTTGTTTGAGCACAAAAACGGTTGCATCAATCGTGAGACTGACGGCATCTGACAAATCTGTTGAGAGTGCTTTTATCCAACGTGTTCCGCCATCGTAATCATTTCCTGCGCGGTTGTATCGGATAAGCTGACCGGATTTCGGTTCAATCACGTATAATTTACTGTTATAAAGCGCAATATCTGTCCATCGTGTCCCTTCGATTGGCTTAACATTTGTCAGTTGCATTTGTGCATTTGAAAGGTCGAGTCGTGTGACACCAGGTCGGTCGTCTAAAACCAGAATGGTTCCATCTTCCGTTGTTGTTTCAAGGGGAATTCCTGAACCTCCATCTTTTGTTTCAAGAGACGTGAATGTTTTTTTTGCGAGATCAAGAAGAGACAGCTGTTTATTTGAAGAAAGTACGTATATCAATCCCTCATTTGAGAAAACTGTTTTTCCCGTCGATCCATCGGTAAATCCCAGTTCAGCTACAAGATTTGGCGCCGGAATATTTACGAGATGTCTCAAGGTATCAAACGCATTATTAATTTCTCCGATCAGATTTTTTGATTGCGCGAGGCGCTCCTCTGTCTCTTGTGGAAGGGCGGTGGCGAGTGCGAGCGCTTCTGTATAGAGTTTACGTGCCTGTGTCTCATCCTTATAAATAATAGCTCCACCTGCCTTCTCAATCGTGTCTTCAACTTTTTTTACGAGGGAATCATATGCCGCAACTTCGGCAGATCGCGCCTGTGCATTTTGTAAAACGGAAATACCAACCAGAAGTGCAATGACGATCCCAACACCTGCAAGGGCAAGAGTTTTGGACGATTTTGGGAGACCTTTATAGGTCGCAATGAATTGTCGAATGCGTGCATCGGTCGTTGTTTTGACCGTATTGATTGCACGTTCACGCTGTTCTTTTCGGGTGAATTTGACCGTTGCTTGCATGCCTGCTCGGATATGACGTGTTGCAAATTTCCAAGCCGTTTTTACTATCATTCGTGTCATTTTGACGAATAATTTTGTAGAAGGTGTTGGTTTTTGATCTTCCAGAAGCTTTCGTGTTTCCGTTTTTGTACGATCGAGCTCATTGATGGAAACACTTGCAAGCGGCTGTGCAAATTCTTCACGAATCATCTGGTCTTCGGTTGATTGCACAATAATGAGAGATAAATCTGTGTTTGTTGGAAAATATTGCCGAATTTTTTCTGTGGCACTTGTTGGGGGAAGTGTTGAAAGAATTGAATTCAACTCTTCTTGTGAAATATGTCGCCCGATATCTTTATTAGACACACAAAATACGTCGCCGGCGGTGATATCCCCATCGAGGACAACGGCAAACGCTTTTTCCCAATTTGGAAGTGCTTGTTCTGTTTGAATGCTGCGAAATAGGTTGAACACTTGATAACGTTGTTCTTGTGTTCGATGTAAAAATAATGCGACAAGATCTCCTGTTCCAGACAAAAACATTTCGTGTGCAGACACAATTCCAACGAGTGCGTTTAACTGTTCGATGGGAACAGAAAAATCTCCGTTGATCACACGTTCAGAGAGCGTTTGATTCAATGCACTCAAGAATTGTTCAAACCGATGCTGAACATTTGCATCTTTTCCAACGGAGTTTGCAAGACGTTCGCTGTGCTCGGTGATAATGGAGATGAGTTCCGTTGGATTCGTATTTTTTCCACGAATATCGATCATGAAAAAAACATACCCTTCACGTCCATCAAGTGGAAGAAGTGCGGTTTCATTGACATGTTTCCGATCAACTGACTCCTCCTTCAGCTTCGCGGCCTTCAAATAAGGGTTCATACACAGGCATTGCGCGTTTGTCTCATGTTGAGTACATTATATACAATCGTTCATCCACTGCAACAGGAGGATTGTCCCATCTGTGAACAACCAGGGATTTAAACTTGAACAGTTGTTTGGTTCAAAGACACGGGCTCGCCTGCTTGCCCTGTTTTTGCAGCACTCTGAGCAGGCTTTTTTTGTACGCGAACTCACAAGAAGGATCGATGCTCAATTAAACTCTGTGCGACGCGAACTACAGAATCTAGTTGAATTAGGCATTATTATTGAGAAAATAGACCAACCCGTTTCAAAAACAGTAGCAAGACTTGGGGAAAAGAAGAAGTTTTACATCGTGAATCCGAAATTCGTGCTTTTTGAAGATTTACGTTCACTTTTTTCAAAATCGAGCATTTTCTTGAAGAATAATCTTGTTCAAGAGATTGATGAAAAAGGGGAAATTGCGTATTTGGCGTTTACCGGTCGTTTTGTTGGGGTTTCTGATCTTCCGACGGATATATTGATTGTTGGAACCGTTGATCAAAAAGCGCTCCAGAAAGTTGTATCGCAGTGCGAAAGTGAAATGGGGCATGAAATTAACTACACTCTCATGCCAAAAGAAGAATTTTTGTATCGACGACAGGTGACAGATCGATTTTTGTTTTCGATTCTTGAAGGAGAAAAGATTGTGATGATTGACCGAGTAAAGGTATAATACATGGAGATGTTGTTGATTTGTGGACAAGATATCGGTTTTCTTTCGATCGGGCGGGTTCAGAACGGGGTTCTTGTTGCTCATCAAACCGTCAGCGCCAGTCCAGAACAGTACTTATCCACAGTTGACTTAACCATGAGAGAGTGGGGAATTGAACCGTCTGAACTCAGCGCCATCGCCGTTGTGACAGGACCTGGGTCATTCACCTCCAGTCGTATCTCCACCGTCATCGCGAACACGATTGCGTTTGCGAAACAGATCCCTGTCATTCCGATTGAGAATCCAGACCATCTCCCTCTGGATGAAATCATAAACCAGATCGACGTAAAAAAATCCACCCCCTTCGCTATTCCTACCTATAACCGCCCACCACACATTACAAATTCCAACTACCAACCCCCAACTACCAACCCCCAACTACTAACTACTAACTCCTAACCCCCAATCCTATGCAAGCCGTTGACATCATTCAAAGTTCCGTTCTTGGACTCTGGGACAGCATCGTCGCGTACCTTCCAAATGTTCTTGGAGCCATTCTCGTTTTCCTTATCGGAATGATTATCGCTTCTGTTTTGCAGACCGTTGTCATAAAAGTCATTCAGCTTCTGCGTATCGACGATCTCGTTGCGAAACTGGAGGTGAAAGTCTCTCTTGAAAAAATTGGAATCCGACTTCATGTTGGGAAACTTCTTGGATGGATTGTGAGATGGTTTCTTATCATCGTCGCTCTTGTCGCGGCGACAGACATTCTCGGCTGGGACCAGGTTACGGATTACTTATCTGAAGTTGTTACGTACATTCCGAATGTTATCATTGCGGTGATTATTTTGCTTGCGGGAATTTTGCTCGCGACATTCGTGCGTAATGTTGTAAAAACAACGGTCGAAGCCGCAGAACTTGCCAGTGCAGATTTTCTTTCTGGAATTGCAAAGTGGGCGATTCTCCTGTTTTCGTTTATGGCAGCGCTCGTTCAACTGCAAATTGCCCCTGGACTTATCAATACATTATTTACGGGACTTGTCGCGATGCTTGCTCTTGCAGGTGGACTCGCGTTCGGACTTGGAGGACGGGATCACGCCACGCGTTGCCTTGATAAACTCCGCCGTGATTTAACGAGTGAAAAATAAGATCATGTGAGCGGGGACGGTTATCGTTACGGAACACATCGATTTTGGGAAATGCTCCAAGGTTTGCTATTTTGGCTCACCTTGGGGCTTTCGATTTTATTGTCATTTGTCGTGCCGGTTTGGGTCATTGTTTTCATCATCATCTTTGATTTATTTTGGTTATTTCGCGTTTTGTATTTCGTCGTTCATCTCATGGGCGCGTGGAAATCGTATCGCACAACGATCGCGACAGATTGGTTGAGTAAACTCGCGACGATTCCTGCGTCTCAAAACATTTATCACCTTATTTTTCTTCCCACGTATCAGGAACACATCGACATTATTCGCGGAACACTTCGCTCGATTCGCGATTGCGCCTTTCCAAATGATCGGTTGATGATTGTCTTGGCGGGTGAACAAAGAGACTCCGTTCACTTTCAAAAAAATGCAGAACTCGTGCGGAGGGAATTTGGAACGGTCTTTCAAAAAATTATCGTGACCGAGCATCCGATGAATCAGCCAGACGAAGTTCCAGGGAAGGGGTCTAATTTGCATCATTCTGGAAAGCAGGTCGCTGAAATCCTCTCGCGTGACTGTCCAGAGATTCCTGATGATCAGATCGTTGTTTCCTGTTTTGATGTAGATACAGTTGTCCATCCTCAATATTTCGCTTATCTTAGCTATCTTTACACTACAGTAGACCAACCACTTCGTACGTCCTATCAACCAGTCGCTCTTTTTGCCAACAATATATGGACAACACCCGCTCCTGTTCGCATTGCGGCGTTTGGAACAACGTTCTGGATTCTGACAGAGCTTGCGAGACCAGAACGACTTTGGACGTTCTCCTCCCATTCAATGCCGTGGGTGATGCTTAAAGACGTTGGATTTTGGCAAAAAGATATCGTCACGGAGGACTCGCGGATTTTTATGCAAGCCTTTTTACATTATGAAGGAAACTATCGTGTGACGCCGATGTTTATGCCGGTTTCGATGGACACGGTTTCTGGTCAAACGTATTACGCCGCTCTTATTGCGCTTTATAAACAAATGCGTCGCTGGGCATGGGGAGTGGAACATTTGCCGTATATGATTGATCAGTTTCCCAAGCATCCAAAAATTTCTCGCGCGGCAAAATTTAAATACCTGTTTAATCACATGGAAGGAATGTATACATGGGCCGCCGCCCCACTGTTGATTTTTATTTTGGGTTGGTTGCCGTTGTACGTGACAAGCAATTCGCCAAATGCCCTTGTGCAAACTGCACCGTTTACCCTTGAGTGGCTCATGCGTCTTTCCATGATCGGAGTTTTTGTTTCGGGATTGATGTCACTCTTTTTATTACCTCCTCGCCCAAAGGCCGTTCGTAAACATGCGTGGGTGATGATGATTCTGCAATGGGCACTGCTTCCTATTACCTTTATTTTGTTCGGAGCACTTCCTGCAATTGATGCGCAGACACGATTAATGCTTGGAAAATATCTTGGGTTTAACGTCACGAAGAAAATTCGGAAAAATTAGGAATGTTATCCACAAATACTGCTCGCTACTGAGCACTATTTTTGTTAGAATAGAAGTACTATGAGTCGATTCTTCACGAGCTTCGTTGCTCTCGTCTTCGTGTTCACGGGAATACTTCGGTATCCCGATGTTTTGCTTGCTGCAACTGGCGTCCGTTTCTCTTCGAGCGATTCTTCTCGCGCTCATTTTATTTGTCGTTGCGATTTTCCTCTTTTCGTCAGGAAAATTTTTCGGAAAACGTCAGCATCACCATGTGCGAGGCAAAGGAATTTCCTCCGAAGATCTTCGTGATATTCACAATCGCTTCGAA
The DNA here is from genome assembly GCA_943359455.1 of Candidatus Uhrbacteria bacterium RIFOXYB12_FULL_58_10. GTDB lineage: Bacteria > Patescibacteriota > Patescibacteriia > UBA9934 > GWF2-40-263 > YC12-FULL-57-11. The sequence continues at coordinate 16,770 of CALRHL010000012.1, read as the reverse complement.
GTTCTCCATCGCGACTTACGCTTTGCTCGTCCACTGACAAAAACAGAAGGTCAACTGATAAAAAAGATCCGCAAAGATTTAGAAGCAACCGAGCAAGCGGTCTTAGAAGATATTTTATGAAGAAGGTGTTTTACATTCCAATCCTCGTCCTGTTCCTTTTCGGAACAGTTACTTCGGCTGTCCACGCATCTGCTGCCACTCTCAACGTCTCTCCAACAACGGGAAATTACACGGTAGGCTCGACGATCGCTCTCACGGTTTCTGTCTCGTCCGACACAGCGATTAATGCTGTTTCCGGAATGATTAATTTTTCGTCTGATGTTTTAGCCGTGAGCAGTATTTCTAAGGCAGAATCAATTCTTACATTTTGGACACAGGAACCAACATATTCAAACAGCTCAGGAACGATCAATTTTGAAGGTGTCCTATTTTCTCCAGGATTTACAGGGTCAGGCGGCACTATTTTTACCGTGATATTTTCGGCTATTGATTCTGGAATTGCACGTGTAACATTCGACCATGGGTCTATTCTTGCAAATGACGGAACAGGATCAAATATTGTTTCCTCAATGGGTGGAGCCATGTTTGTAATTGGAACAGCGTTCGCCTCGCAAAATTCTTCAACACCTGCCGCCTTGTCTGTTTCCGTTCCTCCCGCTCCCGTCGTGACTTCTTCCACACATCCAGATCCAACAAAATTTTACCCAGCAAGCGACGTGGTATTTTCCTGGGATTTTTCTGAAGAGGTAACAGATGTCAATATATTTGGTGATCACGTTGCAGATACCGACCCTGGGACTCGGTCAGATGGACTGTTTAGAAAATACACCTACCATGATGTTGAAGAAGGAGAATGGTATTTTCACATTCGTCTAAAAAATTCCGCAGGGTGGGGGCCAATAACACATTTTGCATTTAAGGTCGGTCCAGAAGAAATACTGGCTCCCGTCGAAGTTGTTCCAGAAACGATTGAGTTGATTCCACCTGTCGTAGAAACTCAACCTCAGTTCTTCGAAATACCAACTCAGAACGATCCTGCAGTCGTCGGTTTCCCAACCGCATTCCAAGCATTACGCGTATCAACGCTCAACATGGCTCTTATTGCTCTGTGTGGAGGAATCATGATTTTACTCAGTCTGTTTGCCTTCGCAAGCGCAACACGGCATCGTCATGGTCTGGTTCGTCTGGATCTTAAAACTTCACACGATCAGTTTCATCACGCGTTTGCTCTCTTACGCAAAGATCTAGAAGTTCGTCTTTCCGATCTAAAAATAAAATCAAGCCATCTAAAATTGACAACAAAAGAAAAGCAAGAACAAAAAATGTTGCAACTTTCTCTTAAACGAGTAGAATCTACTCTTGAAAAGGAGTTTACTCGTCTTTCAAAACGAACTTCGTAATCTATGTTTTTCTCGATGCTCTTGACCGTTGTCGGATTGATGCTTTTTGAAACAATCTCAAGTATTGATAATGCGATCATCAATGCAGAAGTGTTGCATACGATGGGAAAGAAGGCGCGCAAGTGGTTTTTGTTTTGGGGGATTTTGTTTGCCGTATTCATCGTCCGTGGAATTCTTCCGTGGCTTATTGTGTACGTGGTGAATCCGTCCCTTGGAGTGATTGGATCACTCACCGCGACATTTTCAAACGATCCGCACGTCATCGAGGCTATTGAAGCATCTGCTCCCATTTTGCTTGCAGGCGGTGGGGTCTTTCTTGTTTTTCTTTTTTTTCATTGGCTGTTCCTTGAGAAAAAAACGTTTGGGCTTATCGGAGAAGAGTTTCTTCAACGTCAAGGTGTTTGGTTTTATGCGATCGTTTCTATTCTTCTCGCCTTTATTGTCTGGAATGCGATCGATACAAATCCAATGATGGCGTTTGGAGCCGTCGTAGGTTCGACCGCGTTTTTTATCACCCATGGATTCAAACAAAACGCAGAACAGGCTGAACAACAGATGCTTTCTGGGTCTTCAAACATGAGTGATATTGCAAAAATCATGTATCTTGAAATTATCGACATGACATTTTCGATCGATGGCGTTCTCGGTGCATTTGCCTTCACGCTTTCTGTTCCACTTATCTTACTTGGAAACGGACTCGGTGCGATCGTCGTTCGTCAACTGACGATTGGGAACATTGATCGCATTAAGAAATACGTTTTCCTAAAAAATGGCGCCATGTATTCCGTTCTTGTTTTAGGAACGATCATGCTTCTCGATGCATTCGGTTTTCATATCCCACACTGGCTTTCTCCTGTCGTCACATTCACCGTGATCGGATACTTTTGGTGGAAATCCGTGAAGCATGTTAGAATGGAAAAAATAAACTAAGTACTAGATGGGGGAATATGCCGACACCAATAAAATCTTTATCTGGATCACAAACCATTATTTCACCTTGGCCGAAATGGAATGAAAATAAGCCGTTTGCTCTCGCTCTCTTGCTTGTTCTGTCGTTTCTCATCGTGTTTCTCATGGTGAAGACAGGACAATCCATTCGTGAAACAGCTGAAATTGGAAAACCTGAACCATTTGAACATCAAATCACGATCGATGGGCAAGGGAAGGTAATGGGAACACCTGACATCGCAACCGTGAGTATGGGTATCGAAACAAAAGGAGGAACGGTCGCCGTGGCACAGCAGCAAAACACTGACACCATGAATACACTTGTCAATCGGTTGATCGCAACTGGTATTTTGGAAGAGGATATTCAAACAGCGAATTACAACGTGTACGAAAACAATATTTATAATCCAGAAACAGAAATGTACGAAGCAGGTGGATGGGTGGTCAGCCAAAACGTCACCGTAAAAGTTCGCGACACGTCTCGAATTTCAACGGTCCTTGATACCGCAGGAAAAAATGGTGCAACAAATATTTCTGGACCGAACTTCACGATCGATGATCCGTCTGTTTTGAAAGATGCCGCGCGCGGAAAAGCAATAGCTGACGCCTCAGAAAAAGCACAAGCGCTCGCAAAAACACTTGGGGTGCGTTTGAAAAAAGTTGTTGGATACAGCGAATGGTCCGATAGCGGATATCCAACCCCGTACTACGACTATGTCCGTTCTGACATGCGGGGTATGGGAGGAGCTTCACCAGACATGTACGCTGGATCAAACGAAGTGACGCTCAACGTTTCCATTACCTATCAACTTGCAGATTAATAAAATTCGGTCCGATATACGTCGGACCGAATTTTTATTAGGCTGCTTCCTCCTCTGCTGGCAACGCTTCGATTGGTTCGTCATCTTCGTCGCCCATTGGAAGTGGTGTGAGATCCTCGGCTTTGATGTCTACAAGCCCTGTGTGATCTTCATCTTTGATGTCAACAACCTGTATACCTTTGTCCTCCGCGTGAATGAGTGTTGTTGCATGCTCCAAAGATTTATTTTTATCATTATTCTCAAATTCCTCATCAACTTCAACAGCCTCATCAACTTCAACAGCCTTTTTTAGATGCAAAGGTGGTTCCGGTGCGTCGAATGGAGAAGTTGGTTGTCCTTTAGGTATATCGAATCGGAGATTCATAGTGAATTGTTAATGAATTATAAAAGCATTTTATCCGATCTTACAGAAAATAAAAACCTCGCTGTCAAGTAGCGAGGGAAGCGAGGAATTGGCGAGTGGCCTCGACGTTGCCTAGTCGATCGAAATGGAATCGTCGATCGCTCACACTCACGACGTAGGCAATGACGGGAGAGTAAGATACATTGTACGCGTCATTGAACCCTTGAGTTTTTGACCAGATATCTCGGAAGAGGTTCGTGCCATTTGGGGGATTACGAACGGTCTCCTCTGTGATAGCTATGAACTCAACACCGGATGCTTCGACATGACTTTTGACTTGGAGTACGATCCCACACGACTCATCGTTGAATGGAATGATCCAGTCAACTCCGAACAAAAGGTCTTCTTCTGTCGTTGGGAAGCGAATCGTGAATCCAGCTTTGATGACAAGCGTCGCCACATGAGCTTCTGAAAGCGCTCCCGCAAGTGTATGATGCAAGAAGAGCTCTTTTTTAACATCCGCCGCGCTGAAAATGCGAAAGAAGTCATCTTGATGGAGGAAGAGAAATGCACGAGTAAAGTACTTCAGTCCGGTTGTTGCAACACGCGCTGAATCGATTACCGCAAATCTTCCATTTTGATGCTGACGTTTCGAAGCAACTCCGGTAAGGAATGATCCACGACGTAGGGCAGTCATGGCTGGATGCGAGTCGTCCTCGATCTCTCGAACCACCATCAGCGGATTTCCCTGAAATCTCTGCCCATCGAAGTAGTCATTCATGACTTTTCGTGTAGCACCGATAGGGAGTAAATCCTTTACTTTTGATGGAAGCAAGAGTTTGTCGTGAGTGAGTTGAAACAGTTCCAAACCTTCCTTCCACCCCATCAAATCCGCATAGGTAAGAGTCATTTCTCCATCCGTAAGGTTAATGTTGAACACCAGCCAGAACCGATCGTACTGCGAAATCCACGGTCTGTCAAGCCATTCCGGCCATTCCGGCTCTAAGAGCCGGAATGGAAATGAGACAGGCAGAATTAAAAATCCCGGTCCGACGCGTGTCGGGCCGGGAAGGGTTAGGTAATCGCGGCTTCGTGTGTTTGGATATTTACCAGACGATGGTAGATCCCATTCTCTCGAAGCAGTTCTGTATGCGTGCCAATCTCTTCAATGCAGCCGTTATGCATGACCACGATGAAGTCGGCATTTCTCACCGTGGAGAGGCGATGCGCGATGATGATCATGGCGCGACCGTGTCGCATTCGTTCCATGGACTGTTGAATTTTCAACTCGCTTTCGACATCAACGTTTGACGTTGCCTCGTCTAGAATGATGACAGGCGGATCGATGAGCCAGGCTCGGGCAATGCCAACACGTTGCCGTTGACCACCAGAGAGTTTGAGTCCACGATTTCCGACCTTCGTTTCGTATCCTTCTTCGAGTCGCATAATAAACTCATGAGCATTCGCAAGTCGCGCGGCTTGTTCGACCTCGCTTTGCGTTGCATCTGGTCTACCGTATGCGATATTTTGTGAGATCGACAGATCGTAGATTTCGACCTCCTGCAGAACATATCCGAACTGTCGGCGTAAGTCATTTCTGCGCATGTGTCGAAGATCGATGCCATCCATCGTAATGGTACCTGATGTCGGATCATCACAACGGATAAGAAGTTTCGCAAGGGTAGATTTTCCACTTCCGGACTCACCTACGACGGCGACAACAGACCCAGCGGGAATTTCGAGCGTGACCTGGTCGAGCGCAAGATGTGTCGATCGATATTCTTTTCCATCGCGCTTGCCACGATAGGCATAGGAGATCGCATTGATCTTGATCGACCCGGTAAGCCGTCGTGGGACAGTGACCGGATGCTCTGGATCAGGAACCGTATCAGGCTCCGCGAGAATTTGGTTGATCTCGTGTACGGCGTCTACGGCTTCCATCGCACGGTCGAAAATTGCCCCGATACGATAGCAATTGATGAACACTTTTTCCGCAAGCGTGACGACGAACACGAGATGACCTAAAGAGAATGTGCCTGTGTACGTTGCTTTTGCACAGACATAGAGCACACCGACACGACCGACCGAGACCAACGCATTTCGAACAAAATCATTCTGGTCGTATGCATGAAATTCTGGTTGAGCCAGGTCAATGATTCGATCACGGATCATTCGAACACGATTTAACTCGCGCGATTCTTGAGCGAACGCTTGTGTCGTCATGACGTTCATCACTGCCTGCCCAAGAATTTCGTCCGCGACCGTATCGAGCTTGTGCCGCTTGATGCGATACGGTGCCCACTTGAGTTTCACGATCGCCGTGATCGTTACAAACACGAGGAACACAGGCACAAAGATCAAGGCAGACCTTGGACTGTAGTACATGAGCAGAGTTGCCGTGACAATGGTTTGTGTAAGAAGCGGAAACACCTCAAACAGAAAGATTCCGACAATCTCACCAGTTCGCGTCACACCTCGCACCATTTTCCCGACGATGAGCCCTGTGTTTTCGGTCTGATGATACACGTAAGGAAGCGACAGCAGTTTGGTTCCACCAAGCAGCGGTAGATCATGTTCGATTTGCAACCACACATCGCGAATGAATCGATTCTTCGCGATGTTTACGAACCCAAGAAAGATGAGCATCGTGAGCATCAAGCCACACAAAGGCTCAATCATCGCTTCAGAAGCCACCCCATGTTCGACAACAACATTTACGATTTGCATCGTCATGTACGGTTCGCACATCGCCCCAAGCTGAAGCAAAACCACCCACCCAGCCGCCCTCCGAATTTTCGGGATAAACGGCCGAATCAACGTCTCGAAGTCCTTGAGAAATGAAAGGAACACGCTACCTCCACAAAAGTTGAAAGCCCGGTTTGTCCGGGCTTTGCACTGGTCTTGACTATCAAGCCTTAGCGTGATTTCAAAAACAGAGAAAACCCGTCCATTCGGACACAAGAAACAAGATTCACGGCAATACATGCCTGGAATCGAGCGACCGTTGCATTGTACGTCTGTGCGTTGGACATAGTGGGTTTGTTAAGAGAATCACTGTATCGGATTATCTTCTTTGCGTCAAGCGTTGTATTGTCAGTGTCAACGGGAAGTGAATTTTTCCTGTTGCCAGGGAAATGAATTTTTCCGGTTCGTTATTTCAGGTCGCCACGATATCTGACCGTCACTTAGATCTGACCGTCACTTAGTGACGGTCAGATTGTTTTTGATGTTTGTCTTGTGATTCCGTTGTTATTTTACAGGGTGATTTAAATGTATTTTTATCATCGTTGTTTTGACCGTCTCTAAGTGACGGTCAGATCGTAGCTGTTCCGGATGAGCGAGGCGATCTCCTCGCGCTCTTTGTCCGGAACGCGACGTGGACTCTCCTTTCCACGATTCCCGTGGACGAGGCCCTCCGCCCCGTCTACTTCAAAGGATTCCATCCAGTACCGGATACACCTCGTCGTCACCTTTAGACGCTTTGCTTCACCAACTTGCGTGCGGCGGCCAGCCAGGATGTCACGGACCACCTTCACTCGTTCATTCTCCTTTTGGGACATAATGATGTTCTCCATATCTCGGCAGGATACACCGAGAGGAAAAATTCATTTCCCGCAAAGAGGAAAATATCACGTCCGTGCTACAGCGTTGTATTGTCAGATAAAAAAATCAACCAGAGAAGGTTGATGAGTTTAAGGTGTGACTTGCCTGCTCGGCATTTCGCGGAACAAGGCGAAGTGAAACCAGGGGTACCAAGGATACGGTGGATTGATCAGATTGAATTGCGTTTTTCCATTTGCACAGGTGTACATCGGGACCGCATGAGGCATGACTCGTGCAGAGCAGCTTGGGTGTTTGAAACGCATTTCTCGAGGAACTTGTGAAGCATACCAACCCTTTGGTTGGTTTTCGATCAGCCATGCAAGGAACGGAGCGGTCATCGCTTCGTATCCGTTGCATTCCTGTGGAAGGACCGTTCGAGGCGTTGTGTGCGTGTTTGGTTTCCAGATGATCACTTCAAATGTTTTCCCTCGCGTCTCTCCAATGAAATCCCATTCATCAAAATCAGGATCAATCTCGACATTGGAAATCCTCGGCATGATCCGGCCGAGCAGTTGAAAAGATGTGACATCTGGGACGATGATAACAGACTGAAAAAATGTTTCTTGTGGCACAGCTCCCTCCTTGAAAGAACTGATCGCATCGTAGCATACATAAAGCAAAAATGTCAACGGTTTATCCGTCTTTCACTAGCCGAGGGTTTGATCCCTTGGTTTTTTTGATAACACAATCAACTGTCCACATGCCGCGGCTATGTCGTCGCCCATGGTTTTTCGACGCGTCGCAACAACGTCTGATTTTTCTAGAATGGAAAGAAATTTTGCGATTTGACTGTCTTCGCTTCGAGAAAATTCGCAGTCGGTTAGATTGTAGGGAATGAGATTGCAGCGAACGTTTCCGATCGAGTGAACGAATGTGGAGAGAGCGCGTGCGTGTTCGTCAGTGTCATTTACATCTTTGAGCATTACATATTCGAACGTCAGATGATGACGACGATTGCCGAGCAATTTCAAATACCGTCGCGCCCAGTCTTGAAGTTTTGGAAGAAAATCATCGTACGACGTTGGGACAATTTGTTTGCGTGTTTCTGCAATCGCAGAGTGAAGCGAAACAGCAAGGCGGACATGTGGCCAGTCTTTGTCGGTCAAGATTTGTTCAAGACGGGGAAGAACACCGACCGTTGAAACGGTGATGCGTGTTTTTCCAATATCGGTGTAGGTAAGCCAGGTGTTGAGTGTATCTCGGACGTTTATGTAGTTTGCAAGTGGTTCGCCCATGCCCATGAAGACGATGTTGCTGATACGTTGGGGGTTGCTCGTTGGTAGTTGGGGGATGGGGGTTGGTGTTAGGTATTGGATCCAGAATCTGTACTGATCCACAATCTCATCCGCCGTAAGCGATCGCTTTAGGCCCATTTTTCCTGTGGCGCAAAAACCGCAGCGCATGGCACAGCCGACCTGTGAGGAAACGCAGATCGTCCAGTCACCACGTGCGTTTTCCATGAGAACAGATTCGACGACTTGTTCGTCACCCAGTTCAAGCAAGGCTTTGTGCGTATCTTTCTTTGCACTGACCATTACCTGCTTAGCCGTCACGGACATAAACGGTACATCCACAAGTCTCGCTCGCATTTCTTTTGAAAGCGAAGTCACCCCATCCCATGATAAAATGGTCGGAACGAAAAACGCCTGCTCAATCTGTTTCCAGCGGTAAGCAGGCGTGTCGGGAAACAATTGGTTGAACTGCTCCTTACGCATACGCGAGGTATTGACTCTAGATCTTGGCAGCACTCGCCTTGGAACCAACTTTTGTCGTGGTGGATCCTGCTTTGGTGAGACGAATTGCTTTTGCTTTGCGTTGATCAGCAAGATTGACCTGACGGTCCTTCTTCCACATTAGTCGAATTTTTTTTCTCATTCCCATAGATAGTCAGAATGTAAAATGTAAAATGTAAAATGGAGGACTTCCTAAATTTTGCATTTTATATGAATATAGCTGAAATGTTACTTGAATTGTGCTATACTGTCAATAATATGTTCAACCTTGATCCTACATCTGTGCTTCTAGGAGTAAGTATGGTGACTCTTACGGCTTCGGCGACGCTTGCGTTGCTTGTGCATCACCATCCTCCGATTGCGCGTATTTTGTTTGGAACACTTGCGGTTTCGTTGCTCGGTGTCGTTGGAATCGTGATTGTCGATATGATGGGAGCAGGTGTTAACTCGATTGTGACCGAGCAAACAGCGGCACTGTCGCTTGCAGCCGCAACACACCGGCGCCTCCTAATCATGCTTCCAATTCTTCTGAGCACAACATCACTGTTTGTCCTTTCTGTTTATCACGAACGCATCGCAGAAAAACACGCTCGCGATTATAGAAATTCTGTTTCATTTGCTTCAGGAATATCCCTCATCGCCACAATTGTTATCGCGATTGAATCCATGATTTAGCCTTCTAGCCTTAAGCCTTATGCCTTTTTTCAAATCTCGCATCCACGAATCCGTCGCCGTCGCCGCGCTTCTTGCGGCGTCAGCATCTCTTCATACCGCCTGGATTCTTAACCTTATCTGGTATCGATCCAATCTTATCGACTCGCTCGAGTCCCTTTATCTATTCGTCGCATCCGTCTACGCGATCATTTTTTTCTTTTCTCTCGCCTTTTGTAAAGGACGTGACTGTAGCAGTCATCGCGACCGTGCGTATCACACCTTCCTTGTCTCCACCCTTATCTTTATTGCCATGACGCTTCCGATCGTGTACGGTTTTGCTGTATGACAATTTCAATTCGCAAAGCAAATATTTTAGAGGAAAAATCAGACGTTCTCATTATCAGTCAGTTTCTTGATACAAAGTTAAGCGGAACATCATTGATGGTGAATAAAGCGCTGGATGGTCTGATTGAAACGATTTGTAAGGAGGAAGGGTTCAAGCCAAAGCTTGGGTCTGTTTTAATGATTCGAACGAGTGGTTTGTTGAACGCAAAGCGCGTTGTTTTGCTCGGACTTGGAGAAAAGAAAAAGTTTACCGACGAAAATGCCCGTGAGGCAGGAGCCTGTGTATTGAAAGCGGCAAAATCGGTTGGGGCAAAATCCGTGGTGTGCGATTTGTTTGGATCCGCGCATGCAATGGTTGAAGGGATTCGATTGGCGGATTATTCTTTTGGAAGATATAAAAAAGATGACGAAAAGAAATCTCCAAATGTATTTGAGCTTGTTACAGACGATGTGCGATTGGCGCGGACAGCGAGTGAACAGCTTATACGTGCAGAACTCGAGGCGGACGGAACGATTTTGGCTCGCAATTTAGTGAACACTCCTGCCGCGCATATGCGACCAGAAGATTTGGTTGATTCTGCAAAAGCAATTGCAAAGGGGAAGGGTTCGATTAAGCTCAAAGTTTTTGATCGCGAACAGCTCGCAAAGATGGGAGCCGGCGGTTTGCTTGGGATTTCACAAGGATCGGAGCATGAGCCGTTTCTTGTCCATTTGACGTACAAGCCCAAGGTCAGGAGGCCGGGAGGCCGGGAGGCACGGAGGATTGCGCTGGTTGGGAAGGCGGTGACGTTTGACTCTGGCGGATTGTCATTGAAGCCCGCGAACTCGATGGAAACAATGAAGTGCGACATGGCTGGAGCGGCAGCAGTGCTTGGAGTTTTTTCTGTCATTGATAAACTTGCACCCGACGCGGAAGTACACGGTATTTTTGGCGCGGTTGAAAATATGCCATCGGGGAAGGCAATCCGTCCTGGAGATGTCGTCACCATCATGAATGGAAAAACGATCGAGATTAAAAATACCGATGCGGAAGGTCGTGTGACGCTTGCAGATACACTCACATACGCAACAAAACAAAAACCAGATGTGATTATCGATCTTGCTACGTTGACCGGAGCGTGTGTTGTTGCCCTTGGCGAAGAGTTCACTGGACTCATGACAAATAATCCTACGCTCGGGAAAAAAGTTCTTGCCGCGGCCGCGGAAGCCGGCGAGAACATGTGGGAGTTACCGTTGCCTGAACATTACAAAGAACTAATCAAGACAGACATTGCTGACTATAAAAACGACGCCCCACGCTGGGGTGGTTCACTCACGGCTGGATTATTACTCCAAGAATTCGTCGCAGGCATCCCTTGGGTCCATCTCGATATTGCTGGTCCTGCGTTTGCAGAAAAGCAAGTCAACGCCTATACGCCAAAAGGTGGCACAGGACATGGGGTGAGAACGTTGATTGAGTATTTGAAAAGTGTATGATCGAAGCTCAAAGAAAATTTCGAAAACTAATTCTCGTCTGCACGAATGAACGGGCGGATGGGACGGAGTGTTGTGCTCAAAAAAATGCGGTCGAGCTTCACAAGAAGATTAAAGAAGCCATCAAGGCTGTCACGACCGACGTTCGTGTCTCGAAATCTGGCTGTCTCGATAACTGTACAACAGGTGCCACCGTCGTGATTATGCCGGATAATATTTGGCTCGGACAAGTAACGGAGGAAGATATTCCAGAGATTGTGAGCCAGGTTACGGAGTGATTAAGGTGATTGAGGTTGTTGAGGTTATTAACCATCTCAACAACCTTAACAACCTCAATCACCATAATCACAATTTCCTATGACCGTGACCGTCTACTCAACCCCGACCTGCCCGTATTGCAAACTGGTAAAAAAATTTCTTGCTGAGCACAAGGTGAAATTCACTGACATCGATGTTTCAGCTGACAGCGACGCTGCCGATCGTATGATCAAAAAAACAGGCCAAATGGGCGTGCCAGTGATTGAGATAGGGGATGAGATACTTATTGGATACGATGAAAAGAAATTAAAAAAGGCACTGGGTATTTAAATCCAGTGCCTTTTTATGAATTGGGATTGTTACTCTTGAGCGGTTGTACTTGAATTGATCGTTCCATCGTCATTCCAGCTGTTTACGTAAAGGTGACCAGTTGGATTTTCAGCGACCTTGGTGAACACACCTGTTGTGAGGTCAAGCGTGTAGACAGCAGATGTTTCTACATCAGGTCCTGTCGCGACCGCGACCGCAAGTTTGGTTGCGTCTTTATTAAATGTTGTTGTCCCGACAAACTCCCAAGTGCCTGGAATGGTCCATGTAGAAGGGGAAGTATATGGGCTCGTGGCCGTACCAACATTGATAATTCCGACAGTTGCGGTCGTTCCGTTTACCGCGTAAGCAAATGCGGCAAGTGATCCGTTATCAGAAAGATCCTGTAACGACATTCCGTTATGCTGTGGTTCGTTTGATGGATTGACTTCCGTGATTGCACCCGTGCAGTGGTCAACTCCGATGTACGCACCCATTGCTCCATACGGAATATATCCACCAAGTCCACTTGGACGAGACGCAAGGAATGTCATTCCTGTAATCGTTTCCATTTGTTCAAGGTAGTGCTCTCCTTCAAATGTATAAGATTTGACTATTTCTCCGTTTAGGAGAACATCGAATGTTGTGTTTTGTTCATTTGTCATGTTGACAGTAACCGTCCCAGTTTTTGTACAACTTGTTGGAGGGGTAAATGTTGCAATTTTTTCTTTTGGTACGACCGGAGTCTTCGTTGTTGTCGGAGTTTTTGTTATCGCGGCTGGTTTGCTGTAGCTAGCTGATTCCGATGGCGATGTGTTTGCTGTCGAACATCCAGCGCCGGTGAGAGCGAGTACAGTGAGTAAAGTGAAAGTTGAGAGATAAATCTGTCGTTTCATAGAAAATTTTGTTATTGAATAATTCGCTTGTTACAACGATCAGGTATGAGTTTGATTACGTGTATTTTATGAAATTACGCTTTCCCTAGCGTTTTTTCGCCTGTATTCCACTCAACGGGACATAGCTCGCCTGACTGTAATGCTTTGAGGACGCGGATCGTTTCGGAGACGGAGCGACCGACTGATCCAGAGCTGACGAGGGCATAGCGGACAAGACCAGTTGGATCGATGATGAATGTTCCGCGTTCTGCAAGACCGTCCGTTGGATTATAGACGTCGTACGCTTCACTTATCGCATGGGTGTTGTCAGCGAGGATAGGGTAATCAACGTCAGGCAAGTCGCGTTCGAACCAGTTTTTATGGCTCCATTCAGAATCGGTTGAGGCAGCGAGAATTTCTGCGTTGAGCGCGGTAAATTCTGAGCGATGTGTAGAGAATCCTTTCAACTCGGTCGGACAAATAAAGGTGAAGTCGCGTGGGTAGAAAAAGAAAACAAGCCATTTTCCTGTGTAGTCAGACAGACTGATTTTGGTGAATCCGTCTGTGTTTTTTTTGTAGGCGGGGATGTTGGAGAAGGGTGGGGCGGGTTGGGAAATTCTGAGCATAGGAGATGGAAATTATGGAAATTGAAAATAGAAATTATAGTCGAGAGGAGACGACGTTCCAGTCGATTGCGTTCATGAAGGCAGAAATGTAGTCTGCGCGTTTGATGCCGTAGTCGGTCATGTATGCGTGTTCGAAAACGTCCATGACGAGAAGTGGGGTACAACCAGCAAGATGTCCGACGTCGTGTTCGTTGATCCAGACGTTTAACAACTTACCAGATTGTCTATCGAGGTATAAGACGACCCATCCGATTCCACGCATCATGCCGATCGTTTTGAAAGCATCCATGAGAGGAGCAATCTGATCAGGGGGCGACCCAGCTCCGCCATTTCTCATATTTTCAAAATACAATTCATGCAAACGCATCCCATTAAATTCCCATCCGAAACGTCGTCCAGGATCTCCTTGTTCTAGGAGTGTGTTCACATTTTTTACATAGCCCTGATACAGGGTGAAATGATTTTTCAGCATGATCTCGCTGAATCCAGAAGTTCCGATTAATCCATCAAAATTTTTGGCTTCAAATGACATAAAAGATTGTATTCCTACTGATTTACGCTATCATGGTACTCGACCCGTATGAAACGTACAACTGGCTTCTTGATTGCAGGGGGATTTGGGTGTGCCGTTGCTTTAATGCTGTACGGGATGCATTGGTATTATCGAGTTCCGGTTGAGAGGGAAGGCCGTGAGGCTTTAGGCCAGGAGGCCGAGAGGGAGGTTGAGACAGATTTTGTTCCGACGGGGATGATGGCTGGGGCGGTGCCTTCGATCGATAATCCTCAATTCGAATCCGTTGGCGCGGCAGATGTGTATTTGAATGATGATGGGTTTGGATTGGATGTTGAAGTGGGAGGGAAGCATCGTTTTTATCCGTATCAGTTGCTCGTCTGGCATCAGGTGGTGAATGATCTTTTCGACGATCGGCCGATCGTCGTGACGTACGCTCCGTTGACGTTCACAGGATCTGTGTTTGATCTGAGCGAGATGAGCGAACGACCGTTGTTTCATGTTTCAGAAAATGTTTGGAACAATAATCTTCTCATGATTGATACAAAGACGAGTTCATTCTGGAGTCAGATTCTTGGTCGCGCCGTCTTGGGGGAAGCGGATGGACAGTTTTTGAAGCGCTATCCTTCGTCCGTTATGTCTTGGGATGTATGGAAGTTGAACTATCCAAATGGACAGGTGCTATCGCGCGAGACGGGAGCCGATCGTGATTACACACGTGATCCTTACGACAATTATTTATCCACGCAAGCAATTTGGTATCCACTCACATCCTACGACGATCGATTACCAGCAAAAACGATTGTGTATGGGCTGTCCCCTCTCCTTGTAAAGGAGGGGTTGGGGGAGGTAACCCGATATGTGTTTCCGCTCGATCGTCTGATAAAGGCGAAGGAAGTGAAGGAAGAGGTGGGAGGTCTATCGTTTATCGTCAGGTATAATGAAGATCTTGAAGCTGTGGAAGTGTATCAGCAAGAGGATGAAAAAGATGGAGAACTTCTTTCGATCGAATCATCATTTTGGTTTCTCGAAGCCGCAGCGTTTCAGAGTATTGTGCTCTACGAACTCCCATAATTATGCCAACTCTCTATATTGTTGCGACACCGATCGGAAATTTGTCAGATATGACCGAGCGCGGGAAAGCGACGCTTGGGTTGGTTGATGCGATTTTATGCGAAGATACACGAGTGACTTCGAAGTTACTTGCGGCGTATGGGATTCGCCGGACGCTTGTGGCATACCATCAGCACTCTGATACAAAACGAACGAACGAAATTCTTGCGATGTTGCGTGAAGGGAAGTCGCTCGCGCTTGTTACGGACGCTGGAACGCCGGGAATTTCTGATCCAGGTGGAATGCTGGTTGAGGCCGTTGTGAATGAGTTCGGATCAGATGTCGCGATCGTCCCCATTCCAGGTCCATCTGCCGTCATCGCCGCTCTGTCTGTTTCAGGATTTCCAGCAGACGAATTCGTCTTTCTTGGGTTTCCCCCACACAAAAAAGGAAGACAGTCGTTTTTTAAACGGGTGGCGGCGATTGAAAGTACCATTGTGATGTATGAGAGCACCCATCGTATTTTGAAAACGTTAGGGGAAATAGATGAGGCGATGCGAGAAGCAATGGGAGTAAAAAACTCTGAGAGAAAATTGGTGGTCTGTCGAGAGCTGACAAAAATGTATGAAACGATTTATCGGGGAACCGCAGCGGAAGTGACAGAACAGTTGAAAAAGACTAGTATGAAAGGTGAATTTGTGATTGTGTTATGCCCAATTTCTACCTAACAACGACTCTTCCATACGTCAACGCCGACCCGCACATTGGGTTTGCTCTTGAAATCGTTCAGGCCGATACGATTGCGCGTTACCGACGATTACTTGGAGACGATGTCATTTTTAATACAGGAACGGATGAGCATGGAATGAAAATTTGGAATCAAGCCAAGGAAGCGGGGCTCGATCCAAAAACGTATTGCGACGGCTATGCCGCGAAGTTTGATGGATTGAAACAGGCACTCAACTTGACGTACACGAATTTTATTCGAACGACAGATGAGCATCACATTGTTGCAGCACAAGAATTTTGGAAACGGTGTGCAGATGCTGGCGATATCTACAAAAAAACATACAAGGTGAAATATTGCGTAGGGTGTGAATTGGAAAAGACCGATTCAGAACTGATGGAAGGGAAATGTCCTGTTCACCCGAACATGACTCTTGAACTGATCGAAGAAGAAAATTATTTCTTTCGATGGTCTAAATATCAGCAAGCCTTGCTTGATCATTACGCGGCGCATCCAGACTTTGTTGTTCCAGAAAATCGCCTCACGGAGATTCGAAATTTTGTCGCTGGAGGATTGCAAGATTTCAGCATTTCTCGTCTCAAATCAAAGATGCCATGGGGTGTTGCTGTTCCAGGTGACGAAGAGCAGGTGATGTATGTTTGGTTTGACGCGCTCGTCAATTATATTTCTACTCTCGGTTGGCCTGACGAAACGAGTTCATTTCAGACGTTTTGGCCTGCCGTTCAAGTTGCAGGAAAAGACAATCTGAGACAGCAATCTGCCATGTGGCAGGGGATGTTACTATCGGCAGGACTTCCGCTTTCGCGACAGATTTTTATCCACGGATTTATTACATCCGAAGGACAAAAAATGTCGAAGTCTCTGGGCAACGTCGTGAACCCATATGACCTCGTTTCAGAATTCGGAACAGATGCAACACGATACTATTTACTTGGAGCACTTCCTGCCTATGATGACGGAGATTTTTCACGCGCAACATTTTCTGCCGTCTATGCATCAAAGCTTGCGAACGGAGTTGGAAATTTAACCGCACGTGTGACAACGATGATCGGAAAGTATTGCGACGGCCGAGT
>CALRHL010000011.1 GCA_943359455.1 Candidatus Uhrbacteria bacterium RIFOXYB12_FULL_58_10 | reverse complement strand
GGAACATCGATGGTGATTGGAAGATTATTCGCTGTTGTTGTTGCAACAGGGGTAGACACAGAGCTTGGAAAAATCGCACAGCTTGTTCAATCAACATCAGAGCAAAATACACCTCTACAAGATGAGCTTGCACGTCTCGCAAAATGGTTGTCGTTTGGAGTGGCCGGGATTGTGACCGTCTTGTTTGGAGTTGGTATTTTGTATGGCCGTGGATCACTTGAAATGTTCCAAACATCCGTGGCGCTTGCCGTCGCAGCCATTCCAGAAGGACTTGGGATTTCTGTCACGATCGTTCTTGCAATCGGGATGCAACGCATGGTGAAACATCATGCGTTAATCCGTCGGCTTGTGGCTGCAGAAACGCTCGGATCCGTCTCTGTTATTTGCACAGATAAGACGGGAACGATTACAGAAGGTCGTATGCGTGTCGATGAAGTGACAGGGAATCGTGACGCGGTGCTCGAAGCGGTTGTTTTATGCAACGATGCGATTTTAGATGGAGATACCGTTCTTGGTTCACCAACAGAGCGTGCTCTGTTGGAAGCAGGTATGGCTGCAGGATTGCATCCAGCGAAACTGATCAAGGATGCTCCAAGAATTGCAGAAATCCCTTTTGATTCTGCAAAAAAATACATGGTCACGATGCATGAAAAAGATGGAAAGACCTGGATGATTTTGAAAGGAGCTCCAGAGAGAGTATTAACATTTTGCCATGGATCAGATGGTCATCTACAGGAGGCTGCTCGATTAGCTGATCAAGGTCTTCGTCTTATCGCGGTCGCAAAGAAAACGATTTCACATCCCGTGACCAATATCACAGATGCTGATCTGCAAGGATTTGTCTTCACAGGATTTGTCGGTCTTCGCGATCCACTTCGAAAGGAGGCCGCAGAGCAAATTCGTGTCGCAAAACTCGCTGGTGTTCGTACAGTGATCGTGACAGGGGATCATCCAAAGACCGCTCGTGCCATTGGAGTAGAAGCCGGATTACACATGACGGAAAACGCGGTTGTCACAGGGGTTGAGCTTGATGCGTGGGATGATGCGGCACTTGACCATCACCTTTCACGCATTCAAATCTTTGCTCGTGTTGAACCTCGTCATAAAATTCGAGTGGTGCAGGCGTGGCAAAGAAGTGGGGCGGTTGTTGCGGTGACAGGCGATGGGGTTAATGATGCGCCTGCACTTAAAGCAGCCGACATTGGTGTTGCACTTGGGTCTGGTACAGAGGTTGCGAAGGAAGCATCAGACATGGTTCTTCTTGACGACAATTTGTCCTCAATCACAACCGCGATCGAACAGGGGCGTGTGATCTTTGATAACATGCGTCGAAGCGTAGTGTATCTATTCACAAGTGGTTTTACAGAGATGATCCTGATCGCCGGATCGCTTCTGCTTGGCTTACCACTCCCACTTCTTCCCGCGCAGATTCTCTGGATTAACCTTGTTGCAGATACCTTTCCAAACGCCGCACTTGCTTTTGAAAAAGGAGAGCCTGGCATTATGCTCCGTCCTCCTCGCAAACGTGGCGAAGCTGTTTTTAACCGACAGATGGCTGTATTGTTGCTCGTGATCGGTGTGGTGACAGATTTGATATTGTTCGGTCTTTACCTCTGGATTCTTCCAACTAAGGAGGTGGAAGTTGCTCAAACATTTATGTTTGCGGCTGTAGGTATCGCTTCACTTGTTTACGTTTTTTCAATCCGTAGCTTTCATCGATCTCTTTTTCGCCTCAATCCATTTTCAAATCCATTTCTCATCGGTGCGGTCGCGATCAGTTTTGCCATGCTCGTTTTTGCCATTCAAAATCCATGGCTATCGTCCGTCTTGCATGCAACCCCTCTTGCCTTGTCCGACTGGGGGTTGTTGGCTATGATAGGCGCAGGAAAACTCTTCATTATTGAAACCGCGAAAACATTCACAATATGAACACTGTTTTGCAAGCCGTTGGAAAAAAATATGGAGAAAGGGAAGCGGCGAGACGTATTGTCTGTTCGCGAGGTGATGAGATTATCCGGACGGCTAAAAAGGTTATTTTTGCCTTGCATCGCGATGATTTTTCTCAAGCGACAAATTTATTGAAAGAAATCGATGCATCATTGAAGGCGTGCGCACAGCCCCTTCGGTCGTTTCCTGATTTGTCAGGAGAAGGACCCTTTGTCGGTGGACTTGAAGAATTTGCAGAGGCGCAACTTTTTTTGAGCTATATTAAGACGGGAAAACTCGGGATGATTGATAAGCGCACCACATCACCGTTGACCTACATTGGGGGTATGTGTGACGCAACAGGTGAAATCGTTCGATATGCCATGCGACAGGCAACGAACGGAAATCATCAGGCGGTTACAGATGCATTCTTGATCGTCGAATCCGTCATCACGGATCTTCTCGACTTCGACCTGACTGGTTACCTGCGCACAAAGTTCGATCAAGCAAAACGGAATCTCCGACAACTCGAGCAGATGCAGTATGACCTGAGCCGCAGAGTGACAAATCCGAAATCCGAAATACCAAATCCTAAATAAATTTAAACTTTCGTATTTGATGCTTCGAATTTCGAATTTTTTAAAACCTTACGTATGCCTTCAGACACAGCAAATCCCTGGTTATTTCGTCGCGATGAGATTGATGTTCTGGAGGAAGAACTCGACGAAATTTTTCATTTACACAAACATGAGGATGATGGGATTCATTTTGATATGGAAGAGGAGGTGATTTTGGAACAAACGAAAACAGAGGAGCAGTTTGAGCGCCGATTGTCTGAGATGCTTGGTCCGGCCGCTTCGCTTGCGTCCCATGATCACATCTGCTCGCATTGCAAAGATGGATTTCCGGATGGAGTAAAAATGACAGAGATGCTTGTGCCGGAACGTGACCCACTCTATGCGCAAGCGTACACATGGGCCGTACATGTTTTTTATTGGGCGCGGGATTGTTACTGGATGAATGGCATGCGCAACAAGGATATGTTTAGGGTGCAAATTAATGCGTATCTTGTTCCGGTGAAAATTGCCTTTGCGCAGGTGGAACATCATCGTAAAGATCCCCACACGACAAAGATTATGGACTTAGAATTTGATCTTGCGCTGACCTATCTGCGTCGCGCGCGAGAATCGCTTGGGTCCCTTACGACGACGGGGGTTGCGTCGAGCGATTTGGAATGGATGATTGAAGAAGCAGACCGCATCGCAGAAAAAGTTGAAGCAAAAAAATCAAAAAAATGATATGGCTGTTGTTGCGATTGTCTCTGCCTATAATGAAGCCCCGACCGTAGGTGATGTTGTTCGTGTTTTAAAATCCTCTACGTATTTGCAGGAAGTTATCGTTGTATCCGATGGATCATCGGACCAGACAGCACAGGTTGCTCGTGATGCGGGAGCAACGGTTTACGAGCTTCCAGAAAATCGTGGAAAAGGCACGGCAATGCTGTATGGGGTGCATCATACGGATGCAGAGATTATTTTATTTGTTGATGCAGATCTGCTTGGATTCAAAACGGAGCATGTAGAACAACTCGTCCTGCCCGTTTTGTCTGGATCTCGTGTCATGAATGTAGGTTTGCGCGATCGTGGAATTTTTTTCTCTCGTTTTCAATCAATCCTCCCTCTTATCAGCGGGGAACGTGCAATGAAACGCCAGGTGATCGAAGGAATTCCCCCAGAGTTTCTTCAGAGATTTATGGTTGAAACAGCCATCAATTATTTTTGTCAATCCCGTCACTTGCCGTTCGGGACCGTTTTTCTAAAGGGCCTTACCATCCGCCGTAAATACGAAAAAGTAGGCTGGAAGCAAGGCATGGTACAATATATCCGCATGGCATCACAGATTCTAACAGCAATGCTTACCGTCCGAATCGCCAGACTTTTCAATCGATTTTAGCTTTTAAATTTATTTAGAATTTGGTGCTTAGTATTTAGTATTTCCTTCAAGTATGTCATTAAACTTATCAGACATTTCATCCTTCCAAGACGCGGTAGTGACCGTGATGGGTCTTGGGCGTTTTAAACAAGGAAGCGGGATCGGTGCCGCAAAATGGCTGATGCGTCATGGGGCGCAACTCGTGATTACTGATCTTAAAAATCAAGAAGAAATGCGTGAATCGGTCGATGAGATTTCTCATTGGTACGACGTGTATCGTGGACAGTTTCCTGATCGAACGATTTACCAGCCTTTGTTTGTCCTTGCAGAGCATCGCGCAGAAGATTTTGCAGATGTCGATCTCGTTGTTCAAAATCCTGGAGTTCCACGTGAATCCGAGTTTGTTCAACTCGCACGCGAACAGAATGTCCCGATTGAAAGTGACATGTCATTATTTTTTCGTTATTGCCCATTTCCAATTTACGCAATCACGGGGACTCGTGGAAAATCAACGACAACCGCGCTCCTTGGAGAGATGTTTAAAGGGATTCATCCAAAAACCGTTGTGGCAGGAAATATTTCTCGTTCCCCGCTTGAAGATTTAGACTGGCTTCTTCTGGAGAAATCGCCCGTTCCTGTCGTCCTCGAACTTTCTTCATGGCAGATCGAGAGTCTTGAAAATATCGACCGCGCTCCAGAAATTGCTGTTCTTACAAATATTTTTCCAGATCATTTGAATCGTTATGCGTCTTTGGAAGCATACGCCCAGTCGAAGATGCAACTGTTCCGCCATTCTAAAGAAGGCCAGCGTGCCGTTCTGAATGCCGATCACGAAATGGTACGAATATTGTCAGATCAGATCACCTGTAAAAAATACTGGTTTTCGGAGCACGATTTCTCAGGGACTTTCCCGCCATCGGGCGGGACCCCGCCAACGGCGGTGGTAGTCCCGTCTGAAAAAGAAGGCGTTTTTCTCCGCAGAGGACAGATAATTTGTGTGGTGGAAGGAAAAGAACATGTGCTTGGTGACACGGCGACGATGGCTCTGAAGGGAACACATAATTTGCTCAACGCGCTTGCAGCCTCTTTGTCTGCGCATTTGGCAGGAGTTCCAGCCGACGCGATCTCGGCCGCGTTAAGGTCCTTTCAGGGATTACCTGGCCGACAGGAAATTGTGAAAGAAGTGCGTGGGGTTGCGTATGTCAACGACACAACAGCGACATCCCCCGATGGCGTGATTGCCGCTCTCGATCGGTTTGGCAGAGGTAAACAAATTGTGCTTATTACAGGAGGAACAACCAAAGGGTTGCCGTACGGCTCGATGGGAGAGAAGGTTGCAAAGACATGTAAGTACGTTGTGTATCTTGCGGGAAATGCAACGCCAGATATCCAAGCGGCTGTTGGTCAGGCAATTCCGTCCGTGGTCGCGATGTCCATGGAGGAAGCCGTTAAACTTGCATCAAAGCAAGCGACCGAAGGCGATACCGTTTTGATGTCCCCAGGCGCAACAAGTTTCGAGATGTTCAAAAACGAATTTGATCGAGGAGAGCAATTTGTGGAAGCAGTGAAGAAAGTGAAAGAGTGATTGAGTTGTTGAGTGTTTCATGAAAACATTTATTCGAAAATTTTTACCGGAAAGTTTGATCAACGCTTATCACTATGTGTTGGCGTGTTTTGCGGCGTTGGTGTATCGGTTTCCGTCTGAAAAATTAGTCGTGATTGGAGTCACGGGGACAAATGGAAAATCGACAACTGTGGAATTTATTGGACGGATATTGGAGAGCGCGGGGCATCGGGTGGGTTGGACGGGGACGGCGTCGTTTAAGGTTGCAGATCGAGAATGGGTGAATGATCAGAAGATGACGATGCTTGGAAGATTTCAAACACAGAAGTTGTTGCAACAGATGGTGAAGGCAGGGTGTCAGTATGCGATTGTGGAAACGTCCTCACAAGGAATTTCACAATCACGGCATATTGGAATTAATTACGACGTTGCGGTTTTTACGAATCTCACCCCCGAGCATATTGAAGCACATGGTGGATTTGAAAATTATAAAAAGGCGAAAGGGAAATTATTTAAGCACATGGGTCCAGATGGTATTTCTGTTGTGAATCTTGATGACCCGCATGCGGAATATTTTTTGTCCTTTCCAGCCAAGAAAAAAATTGGATACGGGATAGTCGCAGAAAGGCAAAAGGCAAGACCTGACACTAGTTTCGTTGCTCAAAAGATTTCTCTCACCCCATCTGGATCTTCTTTCCTCATCAACCCCCAAACTACCAACGACCAACTACCAACGACCAACTCCCAACCCCCAATCCCCCCCTTTCATCTCTCCCCCATCGGCCGCTTTAACGTGTATAATGCACTTGCAGCGATTTCAACCTGTCATGCGCTTGGACTGTCATGGGAGCAGATTCAAGCGGGGGTTGCTCAGTTAAAATCTGTGCCAGGACGGCTTGAGGCGATACAGGAAGGACAGCCTTTTTCTGTGATTGTGGACTATGCGTATGAGCCAGCTGCGTTGTCTGCTGTTTACGAGACACTGGATCTGATCAGAGCTGACGGACGGTTGATTCATGTGCTTGGATCAGCAGGTGGCGGGCGGGATACTGCTCGTCGTCAGGTGCTTGGTCAGATGGCAGCGGAACATGCGGATGTTGTGATTGTGACGAACGAGGATCCGTATGATGACGATCCAGCGGAGATTGTCCGAGAAGTAGCAGACGGGGCACGTAGCGGGGCCCCACTGTCGACTCCCAGCCCAGAACTGTACGAGATTCTAGATCGGCAGGAGGCGATCGAAAAGGCTGTTGGACTTGCGAAGACAGGAGATCTGGTTTTGATTACAGGAAAAGGTTGTGAACCAGTGATGGCGGTGGCGAATGGGAAAAAGATTGCTTGGGATGATCGTGAGGCGGTTCGTCGAGCACTAACGGGACTCGGATATGAAACATCAGATCGATAAAACAATCCAACTGAAACCGGAAGAAGAAGTCCTTGAGATCGTGCACGAAGATATTGTGCCACATCTTCCGCGTTATACACTTTTCTTTTTGTGGTTTGTCGCTCCGTTCTTTTTTCTGTTTCCTCTTTTCCGCGAAGGGGCTGTCGGTGTCTTTATTTTCTTCGGGCTCATTATCAGTGCCTGTTTTTTTGGGTTCCGCTCATATACAAAATGGTCAAACACTACCTTCATTCTTACGGATCATCGTGTGATCGATGTGGAGCGACGTGGTTTTTTCGATCGTGTCGTTTCTGAAATTTTATATCGTGACATCGATGATGTCACCTATCGTGTCAAAGGAATTGTTCCAACTATGTTTCGGTACGGAGATATTCGTGTTCATGTTTCGGGTTCAGGAGCTGACATCGAGTTTCATCACGTTGCACGTCCAAGTCGTATTCACGATTTGATCAACGATCTGCGTGAAACAGCACGAACATCGCCACCTGACAGAAAAGAGCATAAACTAAAATCTATCGCCAAAGGAATGACGATGGAGGAGATTGAACAGATGGCCGCAGAGATGAGACGCAAAGAACGAGAATCTGCTGTTGAAACTCTTTATAAAAACGACGATGCCTGAAGTAAAAAAACCATTTTGGCGAAGACTCATCGAATTCCGATTGTTGTTTCTCATCAATGCGGGTATTCTTGTTGCGCTTGGGTTTGCCTTTGGAAGAGAATATATCCGTAACCGTGAAATTCAAAATGAGATTTCACGGTTGCAAAGTGAGTCGAGTTCGCTTCAAGCTCGTAATTTAGAAATAGCAGATTTAAACACCGCATTTCGAACGGAATCGTTTATCGAACGAGAAGCTCGACTCAAGTTAGGAATGAAAAAACCCGGGGAAAATGTTGTTGTGATTCAACAGACAGAGACGCAACCTGTTGAAATAGAATTATCAACAGATAAAGATGAAGATGAGTCCGATAGGGATCCACGTCTATTGCTTGCAACAGAGGATTCTGAAATAGTTGCCAATCCGCTCAAATGGTGGCAATATTTCATACATTAACTCTGAAGAGACGTCTGAAACGTATTTATGGAATCTGAATCATTACCAATAGCCCCTATTCCGGAATCAGCTCCTGTCTTAGAAACTCTACCTCCCCCAATCGTTTCTGGTCCAAAAAAACGACTTGTCTCTCCAAAAGTATTGTGGATATTTGGGGCGGTTTGTTTTTTGATAGCCGGTACCGTTGTCCTGACTTCGGTTGTCTATTTACGACCACCAACAGATTTACTCGTCCAAAAACTCGCGGGGGTATTTCCGTATCCTGCAGCGGTTGTTGGGTCTGATGTTATTTCGATGAAATCGTTTTTAGATGAACGGATTGCTCTGAATAAATATTTTGAAGCAAATACGTCCGTCGATTCTCCTATGCCAAGTGAACAGGAGATCGCGGCAAATATTATCGACACGCTCGTTCATAAAACGGCGGTTGAACAGTTGGCGCAAGAAGCATCGGTTATCGTTGATGAAGAGCGTGTAGAAGAATTTTATTTGGACGCAACAGGAGGAGGAGATTCTGCAGAATTTTCCTTAGAACTCGAGACGATGTTTGGGTGGACAACAGATCAGTTTCGCGCACGCGTCATTCGGCCGGTTGTGTTGACGATGCAGTTGAGTGAGCACATTTCTGCAGATGAAACACGTCAGGAAGAACCGCACGTAAAAGCGAATTCTGCACACGATCGACTCGTGGCAGGAGAAGAGTTTGCTTTGGTTGCAACGGATACAAGTATCGATCCATCGGCGACAAGTGGAGGAGATATCGGTTTTATTAATTTGTCTGATATTCCGGAAGAGTGGAGAGTAGCCGTTTCGGCGCTTGAAGTCGGTTCGTTTACGGAGGTACTCGAGGGAGATGTAACCTATATGATATTTTTGTTAACCGATCGTGTGGTTGCGGGAGAAGATACACAAGTGAAGCTCTCCCTCATCGCGGTTTCAAAGGTAACTCTCGAAGAGATTGTTCAGGCATATCTTGAATCTGTTCGTGTCTGGAAATTTGTTGGCCGAACGTAGGATTCGGCGTACAGACCCAGCGTCACGAAGAGCCGGTCGCGCTCGACCGACTCTTCGTGACGACTTGTTTTGTAGGTATAGTTTAGTGGTAAAACGAGTGCTTCCCAAGCATTAGTCGCGGGTCCGATTCCCGCTACCTGCTCCATTCAAAAAATCCACTGTTTGAAGTGGATTTTTTGAATGGAGGCCGTCTGACGGCCTGGAGCCGAAGGTGGGATTCGAACCCACGACCTCTGCTTTACGAAAGCATTGCTCTACCCCTGAGCTACATCGGCAGTAAGATGCTTGTCTCAATACTTGTCTCAACTTCTGACGCGAGGTATCATATACGAGACGTTGTTTTATGACAAGATCAATATTCGTTTCCATTTTTCTTTTTTTCCTCGTTCTTGATCAGGCATCTGCGTCAGAATTAGAGCAGATCGTTTCAACAACGTTCGATGCGGCAACGATCGAAGCAGGGTACACACTTGAATCATCCGATCAGCTGTTCCGTCTCGGAATCCGTCCAGGGACACTGAACGTCGCGACGCAAATCGATGTTAAAACACTCGATCGTTCTCTCATGGAGGCAACGCTTCCTACCGACAAAACACTTGTTGGGAACATTTACCTTTTTGATATACTGAATAAGTCGAGTTACGATGGAACAGATTTTTTCTTTCTTGAGATTCGTTATCCATCTGCGGAATCAGACACTGATTCGAAACTGCATGGGCGTCGT
Organism: Candidatus Uhrbacteria bacterium RIFOXYB12_FULL_58_10; assembly: GCA_943359455.1. Taxonomy (GTDB): domain Bacteria; phylum Patescibacteriota; class Patescibacteriia; order UBA9934; family GWF2-40-263; genus YC12-FULL-57-11. The sequence goes on along the minus strand of CALRHL010000011.1, from coordinate 28,825 downwards.
CGGATTGCATTTTGGAATGGAGTGACATCTGCATGGGAAGAGTTACCAAGTGAAGATAGTCCAGAAAATCTTTCTGTCCGCGCCCTGATTCATCTTCCATACGCACGGCTTGCGATATTTGAGGAAACAATTCCCGAAGTTGGAAAAGCAAGTTGGTATGCATACAAAGGATGTGACTGCGCCGCGTCACCAGACTATCCAAAGGGAACGTATCTCGTTGTGACGAGCATGAATGATCCAACAAAAACGGTCACGGTCAAAGTAAACGACTACGGCCCTGATCGTTCTGTCCATCCCGATCGCGTGATCGACCTCGACTCCGTCGCATTTAAGAAATTGGCGAGCCTCGGAGCAGGAGTGATTGAGGTGAGTGTGAAATTACTTCAATGATCCATTTCAAAAACGTTTCTAAAACGTATCCACCAAACATTGTCGGGATACGCAACATCAATCTCCACATTCGTCCTGGGGAGTTTGTTTCGATTGTTGGACAAAGTGGAACGGGGAAGTCAACGCTTGCGAAGATGATGTTTGCAGAGGAACGGCCGACGAGTGGGGAAATCGCCGTGGGAGGATGGGATATCACGAATATTCGTGAGCACGATGTTCCACTGTTGCGCCGACAGATTGGAGTTGTATTTCAAGATTTCAAATTACTTTCACAAAAAACCGTTTCGGAAAATGTTGCCTTTGCGCTTGAGGTTGCCGGTGTATCAAATCGTCGTATTCGAGAAGTGGTTCCCCAAGTTCTCAAGATTGTAAACCTAAGTGATAAGGGAGATCGTTATCCTCGACAACTGTCCGGTGGGGAAGCACAGCGTGTTGTTGTTGCGCGTTCACTCGTTCATCGACCAAAAATTCTGGTCGCGGATGAACCGACAGGAAATTTAGACACCATTCATACGCGTGAAATTATCGATCTTCTCAAAAAAATTAACGAGTTCGGTACAACCGTCGTTCTCGTCACGCACAATCGTGAAGTTGTTAATGCCCTTAAAAAACGTGTCATTACCCTCGATGACGGACAAATTACATCAGACGTAGAAGAAGGGAGATATCGATTATAACTATGTTTACAAGTACCTTACGGGCCATAAAATTCGCGTTTCAAAAGTTTGGGAGAAATTTTTGGTTGTCGATTATCACGGTGAGCATGCTCGTGTTTACATTGTTGACCATCAACATTCTTATCGTCCTACAACAGGTGACGACGAAAGCAATAACCTTTGCCGAAGATCGCATCGAGGTTTCTGTTTATTTTTATCCAAACTCCACCATCGAACAGGTGTCTGATGCAGCCGTGTACTTACAAGGATTGCCACAAGTCCGAGACGTTGCAGTGATTACATCCGACGAAGCACTCGAACGGTTCAAATTGAGGCATGCATCAGACGAAGTGATTCTCGCGTCCTTGTCTGAGGTTGATGGGAATCCGTTTGGAGCAACGCTCGTTGTCAAAGCACATTCTGCAGACGATTTTCCATTTATTCTTGATGCACTCGACAATCCAAAATTTCGCGATGATATCCGCGAAAAAGATTTTTCTAGTTACGAAAGTATCATTGATCGCATTCGCTCAACAACCGATCGCATTCAGCTTTTCGGGATTGCGTTGTCCGGAATTTTCCTGCTTATCGCCATCCTTATTGTGTTCAACACCGTCCGAATTGGTATTTTCATCCATCGCGAAGAAATCGGTATCATGAAACTCGTCGGCGCCTCCAACGCCTTCGTTCGCGCGCCATTTCTCATCGAGTGTATTTTATACAGTCTCCTCGCCGTGACAATCACCGCCCTGATCGTTTTTCCAAGCGTCGCAACCATGGATCCAAAATTTAGCCTCTTTTTTAACGGCGAAACCGGCGGCGTCCTCACGTATTTCTCAAAAAACTGGTACTGGATTTTTGGTATCCAGTTTATTGTCATGACGATTATTAACATGCTCGCAACGATGGTCGCCATGCGAAAGTACTTGAAAGTTTAGCTCTTGTCCTTTATACTCTCGACGCGATCGGGGGTCGTCTAAAGGCAGGACAGCAGCCTTTGAAGCTGTGAATAATGGTTCGATTCCATTCCCCCGAACCAACATAATAGATCGGAGTTCCCGATCTATTATGTTATAATTCACGATATGAAACTTACAAGCACGGCATTTCTTGATGGTGAGTTGATCCCAAAACGTTACGGTATGGATTTTGAGAATATTAATCCAACACTGACGATTCATGATGTACCAGATGGAACAGTTTCGTTCGTTCTTATTTTGGAAGACCCAGACATTCCTGAGGCGGCTGGAGTCCCGATTTGGGATCATTGGGTGGTGTTTAATATTCCTTCCACTGTCAGACAGATTTCTGAGAAGTGGATTGTAGAAGGAACGCGAGGAATTGGGACACGGAATAAACTCGACTATCTCGGCCCTAGACCGCCCGATCGTGAACACCGATATTTTTTTCGGGTTTATGCTCTGGATTGCATGCTCGATCTTCCGGAAGGATCCAACAAGCAGTCCATTCTAGAAAAAAGTTTAGGACACATTCTTGCAACCGCAGAATTGATGGGACGATTTGCACCATCATTTTTATGACAGATCCATCACAACGTCCAAAGGTAGGAGTTGGTGTGTTTATCATTCGTGATGGAAAAGTTTTGCTTGGAAAAAGAAAAAATGCGTATGGGGAAGGGACGTGGTGTCCGCCTGGTGGACATTTGGAGTTTGGGGAGTCGTGGGAAGAATGCAGTCGGCGTGAAACGATGGAGGAGGCAGGGATTGAGATTTCGAATGTGCGGTTTGTCACCGCGACGAATGATGTGAATCACGAGTGGGGAACACATTATATTACGCTCATGCTTGTTGCTGACTATCTGTCTGGTGAAGTGACTGTCTGCGAGCCGCATAAGTGCGAGTCATGGGAATGGTTTGCGTGGGAAAATTTTCCATCGCCATTATTCTTGCCGATACAAACGTTACGTCAAACAGATTTTCATCCGTTGAATTTTTAAAACAATCCTAACCAAAATTCGTTAAGCTTGATGAAATTTGGTTGTAAGTTGTTCAAAGGCAATAGGGGAGCCGTAGAAGGTGGATGCGAGTGAGGAAAGATTTTCGTTCTGCTTTGTTGTGAGATAAACTCGTCTGTATGTTTGTTCGATCCGAGTTAAAATCTCTGAATGTCGATCGAGATAGTCTGCGAGTTTGTCTGCAATGATCTTGCCTTGATTGATGATTGTGACGGATGGTGGAAGATGTTTTCGGAATAGCGGTTCGACGAGCGGATAATGTGTACAGCCGAGGAGGATTGCATCGATCGTCGGGTCGTGACGTATGAGGTCATGGGTGTACTCAGCGACGAGTTCGTCGGCTTCTGCAGACTGCTCATATCCAGCCTCGATGAACTCTACGATTCCCGGGCAGGCGATTTGTGTGATGGTGATGGATGTCGTTCCAGCGGCATCAGCAATTTCTCGCAGATAGGCTTTTGACTGAACGGTTGCAGGAGTAGCCATCACTCCGATGTGTCTTGTCTTTGTTAACGACACAATCTCTTCTGCGGTTGGACGGATAACTCCCAGAACTCGTCTGTCTGGAAACTCAACAGGAAGAATGGTTTGTTGAATTTGTCGAAGTGCTTGAGCGCTGGCGGTATTACATGCAAAAATAATGAGTGGACAGCCTCTCGCAAACAACTCACGAACTCCTTCGAGTGCAAACTGAAAAATCTCCTCGTGTGTTCGTGTTCCATACGGAGCACGAGCGTTGTCACCAAGATAAATTGTGGAGAGAGTTGGGAGACGATCATGAATTGCTTTCAGCACCGTCAACCCGCCAAATCCTGAATCAAAGACACCAAGCATAGAGAAACTTCATAGTATCAGAATGCGATCTTGCTGTCATCCGCGTGAATACGTATACTGTTCTCACTATGCGAGAAGGATTTCGACCAACACAAGAAACAAAGGAATTTTCTTCAAAAGCCAAACGTTTTGTTGAGCTTGGGATGCTTATGGTTGCGATGATGGGCTCTCCAAAAGCAGAAGCGCGCGACTATTCAACCGCAGGATCAAATAGTGATTGGGCGCAGTTGGTTGGAAAAAATGTTGGGGAACGTCAAGAAGAAATGGTCCAACTCAGACAACGACTTGCGAGTGCTGAACGAAAAGTTGAAGCTCAGAAGCAAAAAATTATTTCGAACGAAGAACGAGGAGAATATAATGTTCAACTTGGACTGAAAGGAAATGACAAAGCAGAACTACGTTCTCTCGAAGCCGAACGCGATCATGTAGCGCGATTGTTGTCTGGATTAGAGCGAGAAACTCAAAAAGGAATTGATGCGTATAACGATCGTCGTGAAATGAATCCAAATACTTGGGCCGATCTTTCACTCGATAAAGTCAGTCGCGAAGCAGCACAGTATATGCACGAGTATCATGTTGAGTTTCAGGATCATGTCCTCTCTTGCGATCTAGGTGACGGAACTCGTATACAACAGCGCATCGGACCAGATCTTCTCCCGTATCCACGTTTTCTTCTCAAAAAAAACGGGACAGAATTGCGGATTGTCTTCGATACGACAGGTGGTACTTTCAAAACTTTAGCACTGGATCACGGTGTATTCGGTGATTTTTATCAAAGTAATGATGAGGGGAATCCCATCTCCTTACATAAATAATCATCTATGCCCCTCGACATTCTCGATCCACGCGTTCGCATTATCGTGACGCTTCGAAAAAATGGTCACCCTGATGATGAAGTCACGTCGTTCATGTCGTTATTTGATACGGTTGCAAAAACCGATCAAGAACGTTTATCGGAAATTGTGAACGCCGAGGATCCAGAAATTGTTCGAGCTCTTGTAACAGTGCTACCTGATGTTCATGCGTCTGTGTTAAAAAAAGGAAGTAAATCCCCCCGAGAACTTATAGAACAAGCCGCTCAGAAATTTTTTCCATAGTATTTGTCTGTATGTCTACATTTTCCTGTCTCTTTGTCGGTCGATTTCAGCCGTTTCATAACGGTCATTTGATGGTGATTAAAGGAATGACGAAAGTATGCGGAAAAGTGGTGATTGCGATTGGGTCCCCCGTGGAAGGTCGAACAGAAGAAAATCCTTTTTCTGTTTCAGAGCGCAAGGAAATGATCCAGCGTGCTTTACAAGCAGAGAATATTATTCCAAATTTTGATATTACGATCATCGAAGTACCAGATATGGATTCTGACGCAGAATGGGCAAAAAAATGTCTTGAACTTTCTGAAGAAATCCATCAAGTTTGGACAGGGAATGAGTGGACAAAAAAATGTTTTGTAGATGCCGGAATTGAGATTAAAGACATCAAACCCATTCCAGGAATTAGCGGAACGGAAATTCGCTCGCGAATGAAATCTGGTGGTGATTGGAAAGCGCTTGTGCCGGACGATGTTGTATCGTATCTTGTAGAGATCAACGCGGTTGATCGTCTCAAAAAGGCGTAAGAAGTAATGAGATAATTAAACGATCCCCCTTAACGCGATTTGTTGAGGTACCCCTAGAGACCTGTCTCTTGGGGCATTTCTGTTGATTCGAGAAGTAAAAGGTAAAATGTATGGAGTTTTATTTACGATCTGATTATCAGCCTGCTGGGGATCAGCCGAAGGCCATTGAGCAATTGACGGCTGGTTTGAGTTCTGGCGATCGCTTTCAGACATTGCTTGGGGTGACTGGATCTGGGAAGACTTTTACGGTTGCGAACTTGATACAAAACGTTCAGCGTCCAACACTTGTCATTGCGCACAATAAAACACTCGCTGCACAATTATGCAGTGAGTTTCGAGAATTTTTTCCTGAAAATGCCGTAGAGTATTTTGTTTCGTATTACGATTATTATCAGCCAGAAGCGTACATGCCGCGGACAGATACCTTTATTGAAAAAGAGGCGATGATCAATCAAGAAATCGACCGTTTACGCCATGCGGCAACACAATCTTTGTTGACCCGTCGCGACGTCATTATCGTCGCATCTGTTTCCTGTATTTATGGATTGGGAAGTCCGAAGGAATATGAGAAGACTGTTTTACATATTCAAAGCCACTTTAGTGGCGTCGGATCGGTACAGACGGACGGGACTACCACCGCCGTTGGCGGGGTCCCGCCCGATGGCGGGAAAGTCCCTGTGAACAGATCTGACGTCCTTCACCGTCTCATCGATATGCAGTTTGAACGAACGACGGCCGATCTCACTCGCGGACATTTTCGCGCGCGAGGTGATGTTGTTGAAATAATGCCGATGCAAGAAGAGATTATTTATCGTTTGATTTTTGAGGAAGAGTGTGTGCGAGACATTATTTTGCTTGATGCCATCAGTCGCAAAGAGTTGGAACATGTTCCGGATGTGTGGATTTTTCCTGCAAAGCATTACGTCGTTTCCTCAGATCATCAGAAGAAAGCGATCGCGGATATTCGTCAGGAGCTTGCAGACCAACTCCAACAGTTTGATGTCGACGGGAAACTTCTCGAAGCCGACCGTTTGTCTCGTCGCACGCGTTACGATCTAGAGATGATGGAAAATATTGGTTACTGTAACGGAATCGAAAACTATTCCCGACATTTTGACGGTCGAAAAGAAGGTGAACCACCATACACACTCATGGATTATTTTCCGGATGATTTTTTGACCGTGATCGATGAATCACATGTTACGGTTTCGCAAGTCGGTGGTATGTATGCAGGAGATCGAGCGCGCAAAGATACGCTCATTGAGCATGGATTTCGTTTACCGTCCGCGAGAGACAATCGACCGTTGAAATTTGAAGAGTTTGAGAAAAAAATCGGTCAGACGGTTTTTGTTTCTGCGACACCAGGGAAGTATGAGAAAGCGCACTCCGATCGGTTCGTGGAACAGATCATTCGCCCGACGGGACTCGTGGATCCTGTGATCGAAGTTCGGCCAGTGACAGGTTCTGATTCAGCACATGGGGCCCCAGCTGCGTGCCACCCCATCGTCCTCACTTCGCTCCGGGCGATGGGGACCTCGGCACTCCGCCCCCATGTGACAGGGCAGATAAAGGGTCAGGTCGAGGATTTGGTGGACGAAATCGTGATGCGCGCAGATAAGCACGAACGAACACTTGTCACGACACTCACGAAAAAAATGGCTGAGGATCTGACAGAATTTCTGATTGAGCGAAAAATGAAGGTGCAGTATTTGCACTCAGATGTTGAAACTCTCGATCGCATCACAACACTGACAGATTTTCGAAAAGGGAAATACGACGTGCTTATTGGAGTGAATTTATTGCGTGAAGGTCTCGATCTGCCGGAAGTCACACTTGTCGCGATTCTTGATGCAGACAAAGAAGGTTTCTTGCGTTCCGAAACGTCCATCATTCAAACGATTGGTCGTGCGGCGCGTAACGTTGAGGGGAGAGTTATTTTGTACGCAGATGTGATGACTGGTTCTTTAGAAAAGGCGATTGGGGAAACAGAACGACGTCGAAAGATTCAGCTTGCATATAATAAGAAACACGGGATTACCCCAAAGACCATTTTGAAAGATATTAAAGATATTCGAAAGATGCTTGGAAAGAAAGATGAAGAGACAGAAAGGATTTTAAAAATAGAGTTAACAGCAGAGCCTGGAGAAATTGAGGAAATTATTCGGGATAAGAATGAAGGAATGCGTATCGCCGCACGCAACCTCGATTTCGAGACCGCGGCGATTTTGCGGGATGAGATTGTGGTGTTGAAGAAGGAGCTGAAGGAGAAAAAGTAAGCTAGATTATATGTTGGTGTTTGTCGACGAGTCCGGAGATTCCGGCTTGAAAATCGAAACCGGATCAAGCAGGTTCTTCACGATCGGTCTTGTTGTGTTTGAGGATCCTAATGAAGGAGTCGCTTGTGACCAACGCATCGAGTTGCTGAAACACGAACTGGGCTGGAATTCGTCGAGTGAGTTTCACTTTCGACGTAACTCGGATCGGGTACGCGAAACGTTTCTCAGAGCGGTTGCACCTTATAACTTTTTTTACTATGGGTTCGTGATCAACAAGGATCCGAAACGACTCTACGGAGACGGATTTAAAGACAAATCAGCATTTTACAAGTTTGCCTGCGGTCTTTTATTCGAGAACGCGCGAGATCGACTTGTCGGGGCGACCGTCGTTATTGATCAGAGTGGTAATACAGAGTTTCGCAAACAGTTGGCAACATACTTACGCCGTAGGATGAATGATGCCCAATATCGGATCGGAAAGGTAAAGATGCAGCGTTCAGAAAGCAACAATCTATTGCAGCTTGCCGATTATGTCGCGAGTATCGTCAACAGATCGGTGACAAATCAAGAAATGGAATCCAATGCGTTTCGAAGGCTTATTGCTCACCGAGAGATTCGAGTACAAGTTTGGCCAACAGAAAACCCTGGTCCTATCCCAGTGAAGGGAACGCGGCGATAAACGCCACAGTTCGGGCCAAGGTCGATTCCACATCAAACGTATCATTGTTTTTAAAACATGTCAACAAGTTCTGAAACATCAATTGAATTTTCCGACGTTATGAACGACAAGATCATCATCAAAGGTGCGCGTGAGCATAATTTGAAGAATATTTCGTTGGAGTTGCCACGGAATCAGCTCATTACGATCACGGGACTTTCTGGATCGGGGAAGTCGTCGTTGGCTTTTGATACGATATTTGCTGAAGGACAGCGGCGGTATGTGGAGTCCTTGTCAGCATATGCGCGGCAGTTTTTGGGACAGATGGAAAAGCCGGATGTGGATGAGATTGAAGGATTATCGCCGGCAATTTCGATTGATCAAAAAGCGCATTCTGCGAATCCGCGTTCGACCGTTGCGACGATTACGGAGATTTATGATTATCTCCGCGTGTTGTTTGCACGTATTGGGAAACCGCATTGTGTAAGGTGTAAGAGGGAGATTCAGAAGTTGAGCAATGAGGAGATGGTGGATGTTGTGATGAAGGCCGTGAGGCCCGGAGGCCCGGAGGCCGGGAGGGGAAGTGTGAAGATTCTGTCCCCGGTCGTCATTGGGCGGAAGGGGGAGTATTACCAGTTGCTTTACGATCTTTATAATTCTGGATTTGCAAAGGTGCGGATTGATGGAAAGATGCACGATCTCTCGCAACAGATCAAGCTCACCAAATATCAGCAACACACGATCGAAGTTGTTGTGGATTCTATTCCTGCGAGCTCTCTCCTAGACGATAAAGAATCTCGTCAGCGTCTTGCCGACGCTCTCCAGACCGCTGTTGATCGCGGCAACGACGTTGCCCTCATCATCTATCCAGACGGAACGGAACAGATGTTATCCTCGAAATTTTCCTGTCCAGAAGATGGTTTCGCGTTTCCAGAAATCGAACCGCGTTTATTTTCGTTCAACTCGCCGTACGGTGCTTGTCAAACCTGTCATGGGCTCGGCACAAAGGAATTGTTCAGCGAGGAGCTGTGTCTGGCTTGTGAAGGAAAACGTCTGCGTCCAGAAGCGTTGCATGTCTGGCTTCCGTCTGGTCTTTCCATCGTCGACTTGACCGCCATGTCCATCGAAACAGCGACAAACTATTTCAAAACAGTTCAGCTTTCAGATCGAGAAAAAGAAATCGCGGCACCTATCTTAAAGGAAGTGGTAAATCGATTGCAATTCATGATGGATGTCGGTTTACATTATCTGACACTAAACAGAACAGCTGGAACACTCTCCGGCGGAGAAGCTCAGCGTATCCGTCTCGCCTCACAGGTTGGGTCGCGTCTTGTCGGAGCGCTCTATGTTCTCGACGAACCAACGATCGGCCTTCACCAACGCGACAACGATCGTCTCATCGAAACACTTTTGCAGTTGCGCGATTTAGGAAATACCGTGATTGTTGTCGAACATGACGAGGATACGATTCGTGCGTCCGATTTCATGGTCGAGATTGGTCCTGGTGCAGGAGTTCATGGCGGGGAAGTTGTTGCAATTGGTCGAACACCAGATGTGTTCAAGGATAAAAACTCGCTGACCGCAGCGTATTTGCGTGGAGACAAGAAAATTGATGTTCCAGAAGAGCGGCGAAAACCTGGAAAAGACTCGATCAAGATCCGAGGCGCGTCAGAAAATAATCTCAAGAACATCGATGTGGATATTCCACTCCGTCGGTTTGTTTGCGTGACAGGAGTTTCAGGATCTGGAAAATCTACGCTCGCCTACGATACGATGTACAAGGAGCTTGCACACAAACTGTACGGTTCAAAAGATCGTCCAGGAAAACACAAAGCAGTTCTTGGAACTGAATACATCGATAAAGCGATCCTAATCGATCAAGGGGCGATCGGACGAACACCACGTTCTAATCCCGCGACGTACACGGGGTGTTGGAGTCCGATTCGGGAAATTTTTTCTGCAACACCAGAGGCACGATTTCGTGGATATAAAGTCGGGCGTTTTTCCTTCAACGTTCCAGGCGGGAGATGTGAAACGTGTGAAGGACACGGACGCATCGCGATTGAAATGCATTTTCTTCCAACGGTCTACGTTACTTGTGATGTGTGTAAGGGACGACGGTTTGATCGAGAGACGCTCGAAATTCAGTTTAAAGAAAAAAATGTTTGGCAAATTCTTGAAATGACGGTCGAAGAAGCAGAAGTTTTTTTTCGTGATGTTCCCATCGTACACGATAAGCTCAAAACATTGCTAGAAGTTGGGCTTGGTTATTTGAAACTCGGTCAGAGTGCGACCACCCTTTCTGGTGGAGAAGCACAACGCGTTAAATTATCATCTGAATTGTCCAAGCGCCAGACAGGACGCACTCTCTATTTACTTGACGAACCAACAACCGGACTCCATTTTGCCGATGTAAAACAGCTTCTTGATGTACTTCATAAACTCGTTCAAAAGGGCAATTCTGTTATCGTGATTGAGCATAATCTTGATGTGATTAAAACCGCTGACTGGATCATCGATCTTGGTCCGGAAGGAGGAGACAAAGGCGGAAATCTCGTCATGGCTGGCACGCCAGAAGATATCGCCCGTCATGCAAAATCACATACGGGACAGTATTTGAAACGGGTGCTAAAGTAAGAGTATATGAATAAACTCATTGTAACGTTCGGTGTTCTACTTCTTCTCGGTGTCGGATGTACAGGTTCTGACCGTTTAAACTCAACGCCGTCGGTTACCCGCGATGAAGAAGGTCAGATTATTCAGGAAACGACTGAGACCGATGTCGTTCTTCCAATGGACGGAAACGTTATTGGATACGAACCGCGTTACAAGCGTTTCGGAGAATTTTTTGATGATCGATTTCATGGATATCACACCGGAGAGGATGCAGAAGTTCCGCCGGAGGATTTAGCTCCAGGAGAAATTCAACTCGTCCCTGTCCGCGCGGTTGCGGATGGACTGGTTGTGTATCTGTCTGATGTGGATGGATATGGCGGAGTTATTATTTTGCAACACGAACTTGAAGACGAATCGATTCAGACACTTTATGGTCACGTCGATCTTGATTCAACGACGTTGAAGACAGGGGATCGAGTCGAAAAAGGACAATTCCTCGTCAATCTTGGCGCAGATAAATCGAACGAAACGGATGGGGAGCGACAGCATTTGCATTTCGCGGTATATCCAGGGACCGAGACGCGATTGCAGGGGTATGTGAACACGCCAGCGGAACTGTCTGCATGGATCAATCCATACGATTTTTTTCTCACCCATGGTGCGCTTGATTCCGAACTCATTATTCCAAATCCAGAGGAGTGGGGGAGTACGGACAATCTCGGAGTTTTCGGCTGGCCATGGGATCCGATTCCACGGTCACAATCGTCTTTTGCAAAGCTCGTGTTTGCTATCCCAGGTGATTGGGATGTGGAATACATTCCCTCGATCGATTCATTAAATCTTTACACCGTTTCTGGGACAGGATCTGCTCGTGAACGATCTCAGATATTCATTCGCTATTTTGATGCAAATCGTTTCTTAACGCTTTCGACCGTTGATGTTCTGTCCACCGCACAATTAACCGTCGGACAAAAGAACTATGACGCACAGCGATATGAGATTGAAAAGAAAGAGAGCGTTGCAGATTTCGCTGACCAGCCATCTTGGCGAAACGAGAAACACACCGTGACCGATTTCCGTGTGCAAGATGGTTTCTCGCGATTTTTTGTCATAGCGGCAAATCCAGAACTTGAGACAGCTGTGTATGAACAGATTCTTGCGAGTATAGAACTCATTGAATGATTCCACCCTTGATCAAAATACAGAATGATCAACTTCCGGATAAACCAGGGGTGTACTTTTATTTTGATGCGGACCAACAACTCCTGTATGTTGGCAAGGCGACGTCGTTGCAGCGGCGTGTTTCGTCGTATTTCAACGGCAAGGCGGACGGTCGTGGAGCGCGGATCGCCGAACTCGTTTCAAAGATTGCACGGATCGATTACATCGAAACACCGACAGTGATCGAGGCGCTCGTGCTTGAAGCAAATCAGATTAAGGCGCTCAAGCCTCCGTACAATATTTTGAGTCGCGATGATAAAAGTTTTCAATATCTTGTCGTGACGAACGAGGATTTTCCACGACCACTTGTGATGCGTCAGCTTGATTTGGAGCGGGAAGGAGTGAATCCATTTAGCGGTTCGACAAGCTCACAGCCTTCGGCAAAAAAGAAATATCTCGCTGTGTTTGGTCCGTACACGAGTGGATTGTCGCTGAAGCGAGCACTGGCACTGATCCGTCCGAGTATTCCGTGGAGTACCTGTAAGATCGGGCGTTCGCGAGCATGCTTTGATCACCAGCTCGGTAAATGTCCAGGTGTCTGTACTGGTGCCATTTCAAAATCTGACTACCGAAAAATAATCAAGCGACTGATTTTATTTTTCGAAGGCAAAAAAATGACGATTGTTCGTGAACTGCAACGCGAGATGAAACGATGTGCAGATCGGCTGGATTTTGAACAGGCAGCAAAACTGCGTGGACAGTTGTTTGCGCTTGAGCATATACGAGACGTTTCTCTCATCACAAAACAGGACATCGAACTTCCATTTACCCCACTTGCTCCACAAGGATATTTCGATTTGAATGGTCGCATCGAAGCATATGACATCTCAAATATTTCAGGAACGTCCGCGACCGGATCGATGGTTGTATTCATTGATGGGAAACCTGCGAAAGATTTATATCGCAAATTCAAGATCAAGACCGTTACGGGAGCGAACGATTTTGCATGCATGGAAGAGGTGATGCGAAGGAGATTGTCTCGATTGGGACAGAAAGGCTGGGAAGCACCCGTCCTCATGGTCATCGACGGCGGAGAAGGACAGGTTGCTGTCGTACAAAAAGTTATCAACGATCTTCTGCCATCCTCCTGCGCGACTGCACGACCTCCTCCACAGATCATCGGCATTGCAAAAGGATTTGATCGCAAACAAGACCGTCTCGTATACGACCGCTCTGACGTTGAGCTCCATCGTCTCGCAATACGTGGGAAGGAGATTTTTCAGAAGGCCCGTGACGAAGCTCACCGATTTGCGGTATCATATCATCGAACATTGCGATCCAAACGATCGTTGTATGGAAAGTAATACAAGAACCATTTCATCGTTTCAACCTCTGTGGACGAGGTTTTTTGCGTTTGCCACTGACCTTCTTGGAAGTTTTAAAACAGCGACAGGTGTCACAGAGAAAACAGATGAAGACTTGGTTCGTTCCATGCAGTCGGGTGACGATCGGGCGTTTGATGAATTGTACGAACGGTATTTTCAGAAAATATATTCGTTCGTGGTGCGTCGTGTTGGTCATGCGCAGACGGCGGAAGATCTTGTCTCGGATATTTTCATGAAAGCGTTTACGCATCGACAGTCGTTTGTTTGGAAGACCTCGTTTACCTGTTGGATCTATCGCATCGCGACGAATCGGATTACAGATTATTACCGCACGAAAAAACCGACGGATGAGCTTGATGAGACGAAGCATGATCGTCCTTCGTCTGATGCGAGACCGCAAGATGAAATTGATCGGGAAATTTTGGGAGGGAAATTGGAGAAAATATTGGAGAAATTGCCTGAGAGAGAACGAATCGCGGTGACCATGAAGTTTTACGGTGAGTGTGATAATGGGGAAATTGCAAAAGCGATTAAAGCGACACCTAATAATGTCGGAGTCATTATGCACCGCGCGTTGAAGAAATGTGAAAAATTTTATGACTGATCAGAATCGTAATGAATCGCAAGACCCATCGTTAGAGAAGCTGACGGCTGATTTAGGTCGTCATGCTAACTCTCTTCATACCGAACCGCGGATGGGTTTTAAGGAAGCGCTTCGATTGCGTCTTCAAGAAGCTCTCAAACGGCCGGTTCCGATTATGTCTCGCATGAAACTCGTTGCCGTTCTTTCTCCTGTTCTCGCGGTTCTCATTATCGCTGTTCTCATCGTCCAACCATTTTTTGGTGTGCAGACCGTGTACGCCCAAGACCAGTTTACTCTCACTCCGGAATCGTCAGATTCTCTTGGAGTGAAGGCAGACGGGTCATTTTTATTGGAAAGCCGAGACTCCGTGTCTGCGTCAGACATCGAAGATTTGCTCGTCGTAAAAAATCAGGGAAACATCGACCCGACTGTGGAACAAGTTTCTGATAAATCTGTCCGTATCACTTTTGCAGAACCACTTTCATCCGACGAGATTATCAAATTTGAAATTCCAACCGTTACCACTTGGGCAGATGGTCAAGAAGCTACGCGCGATTATCGTTGGGCGTTTCAGGTGAAAGGTGATTTTCAAGTTCTCTATTCAATTCCAGGAGACAAATCGACGGCCGTTCCACTCGATACGGGAATCGAATTCAATTTCAACTATGAAAATATTGAACAAGAGGCGTTTGAAAATGCATTGACGATCACTCCAGAAATAAAAGGACGTGTTGAAAAATTGCGCCGTGCGTTTGTGTTTATTCCTGAGGAACGATTAACACCGCAAACGGTTTACACCGTGATGCTTTCCGGAAACCTTCCACTCGTTGGTTCACGTGAAACACTTGGAGAAGATACCACCGTTCAATTTGAAACGTCCATCGACGAGGAGCGTGGGTATTCGATAAACCTGTTTGATCCGATTCAGACCGTAACCCCAAACGATTCTGTTTTGTTGCGTTATTCTGACTGGGGAAACGCGGGTGAGGAATCGCCGATGCATGTGAAGGTGTACCGATACGATTCGTTTGAAGCGTATCTTACTGCCTTAAAAACATCCACATCTGAATGGCGATCGTATGCAAGTTCAGACACGTTTTATGATGTAGATCAGAATGAACCGATCATGGAATTTGATGCCGAGCGCGTTGAGTACGATTGGGAATCCGCATTGCTTTTTCCAGAACCATTGAGCGAAGGATATTACTATATTGATGTTTCACGAAACGGTGCGCATGCATGGGCTCTTATTCAGTCATCAAATTTAACGTCGTACATTTCACGGGCCACGAACAAGACGCTCGTGTGGGTGAATGATGCGTCGACAAATACACCGTCGGTCGGAGCTTCTGTTGGATATGAAGGTGATGAGGAAACGGTCACAACAAATGCAGACGGACTTGCGTTTACACCGTCCGTTTCTGAACAAAGTGACATCATCGTCGTTCGTTCTGGCGATCGTGCCCTTGCGGTAGTTTTGGATGGGCAAAAAGTTTTTGATGATACGACACGTACGTATCGATGGGAGAATCATGTGCCAAGCAATGTGTCTGACTCGTATTGGACGTACTTGTACACCGACCGTCCAACGTATAAACCAAATGATACGGTGAAGTTTTGGGGGTATGTGGAGACGCGTGCGGACGGTTCGCGACCAGAACGGATATTTGCAGACGCGCGATTTGATTCAACAACGGTAGAGGTGACGCCAAACGGAACGTATTCTGGTGAGCTTGTGTTACGCAATTCAAACCCAGATTATTATCAGCTGAATATTTCTCCAATTTTTGGAGAAGGAAAAGGAGATCAAACGGAAGTGATTGCGTCGCGTTCTATTGGTGTGGCGGATTATGTGAAGCCAGCATATACACTTTCCATTACTCCAGATATCGACGCGGCGTTTGTTGGTGATTCTGTTGGCTACACCGTTCATGGAGAATTTTTTGAAGGGACACCTGTGAAGGGATTAGAAGTGCATGTACAAGGGGAGTGTGTAGATCAGACACTCACACTTGATACAGCTGGAAACGCACATGGAAATTTTTCTTGTTCGTATCGGGATGAATCACGCTATCCAATTTCTGTTTGGTTTTCCGCACGACCAGTTCGTCCGGAAGAAGGCAGCATGGAGGTGGGATCTTCTGTTCTGATTTTTGGACCGAAGATTTATCTGGATACAGATTGGGAATCAAATAAATTGGAAGGAGGAACGGGGAAGATAGAAGTGACTGTTCGTAACACACAGGCGATTAATTCGGGTGATCCGAAAACATTTGCGCCGACCGTGCGTGCAGGACAAGCAGTGACCGGGACGGTGACAGAGATTACGTATGTAAAACACGAAAGAGGTGAGTCGTATGATTGGGTTCGAAAGCAGGTCGTAAAAAATTATGAGTATGAGCGAGTGGAGAAACAGATCAACTCGTTCACGGTTCTCTCGGGAGAGAATGGAGTTGCCTCGTACTCGTTTGATGCAACAAGAACAGATGCAAATTATCGCATCGATCTTGCCGCGACTGATGAAAACGGAAAAACCGATCGCACCACCATCGATTTGTGGGAATATCATGAGTTTGAATATGGAGATTCAAACGCATTGAGCTTTAAAAACGACGATGCAGGTGATCGTCAGTGGGAATTTCCTGGGTATGCCGTTGGCGATACGGTCCATTTGAGTGTGAATCAATTTGGAAAAACGTTCGTGGTGCCGGAAAATGGACGCATGCTTTATTACCAGGCGCATCAAGGAATTCAAGAAACAGTTATCAGTCGATCCGCACAGTATGTATTTTCGTTCGAACAAGCAGACGTTCCAAACACCAGTGTGTACGGAATTTTGTACGTGGACGGTGCGTACCAAATTGTCGGAGCGGAGTATGGCTGGTGGTACGATTCAGGTGGTTTTCCTGTTCGATACAATACGGAGCTGTCTGAGTTAACGGTAGATGTGACACCAGACCGGACGGTGTACGCACCAGGACAAGAGGTCTCTCTTGCTGTACATGTCACAGACAAGGCAGGTCGTCCCGTTCAAACAGAAGTGAACATGAACGTAGTCGATGAAGCGTATTACGCCATTTTTCCTGAGGACGTGATGCCTCTTCAAGAACTGTATCGCTGGGTAGATGACGGAATTGTTGCGACGGCTGTGACAAAGGAAGCGACCGTGTCTTCCATGGGTGCAGAAAAAGGTGGTGGTGGAAGTAGAGATTCCATGGGACGTTTCGAGTTCAAGGACACAGCCGCGTTTGATTTGATTCAGACAGATGCGCAAGGAAATGGGACGATGCAATTCACCCTTCCGGATAACATCACCTCATGGCGCGTGACCGCTCAAGCGTTGCAGACGGATAAAAAACTTGCAGGAGACTCACAGATCAACGTTGACGCAACCCTTCCATTCTTTTTACATGTTGTTGCACGCGATTCTTATTTGGACAAAGACGAACCTATTCTTCTTGTGCGCGGATCAGGAACGCAGGTTGGTTTGAAGGATGCCGTAAAATACACCGTTCAAATTCCAGATGCCTCGTACGAGAAAATTTCTTCTGGTCAAGCGGGTGAGACGCTTCGTATTGAACTTCCAGACTTAGAATTAGGGACGCATAACGTCACGATCCAAGCGGACTCTGGCGCGTTTACAGACAAGATAACGCGACAGATTAAAATTGTTCCATCGCGTCTTGTGAAGCCAGTCGTTGTTAGCATGTCTGGCGACATCAATCCACTCGTCACCGTTGATGGTGCGGATGATCGATACACCGAAGTGACATTCATGGAAGCAGGAATGGGTCGTTACTACGGTGAGCTTCAAACGTTGTCTGGATGGTGGGGTGATCGCGTGGATGAACAACTTGCGCGCGTGACAGCGACGACGTTACTCAATGATTTCTTTGAGGAAGAAATGGATGTTGCTGAATTCAACGAATCCGCGTATTGGAACGGTGACGGTGTTCAACTTCTTCCGTATTCGAGCGGAGACATCGAGCTGACGGCTCGCGTTGCGCTTTTGCAAGACACGCCGTTTATTGAATCCGATATTGCGTGGTACTTGCGCATGCGACTTGACGATACGAGCGAGTCAGCACTGGGCGGTGTGCAACGCGCTATGGCATTTGCAGGCCTTGCGGCGCTCGGCGAGCCAGTGCTTGCGGAGTTCCAGCGCGCGGCGCCAGATCTTGGAGATGATACGGACGTTCAGCTCTGGGTTGCGCTTGGATTGCAAGGCGCAGGAGATGATGAAAGCGCGCGTAAAATATACCGCGAGCTGTTAAAAGATGCGACGGCAAAAAATGGATATGTGTATTTGAAAGCAGATAATCAAGAAACCACTGTTGAACGAACAGCACTTCTCGCTGTTTTGGCGGGAGGATTGAATGAACCAGAACGCGATGCGATTCATGATTATGTGTTGAACATGGACGCGGGAGGAACAACGGTTGTGCTCGAGCGTTTGTTGTATGTGAAAGAGACACTGCCGAACATGATCGGAAATAAAGTTGACTTCTCATACACATTCCGTGGAGAAGAAAATCGTGCGGTGCTTCATCGCGGAGCAACAGCCGATGTTCTCGCCTCACCAGAGGATCTCAGTCAGTTCGCCTTTACCGTCCACGATGGCGCGCTCATGGTTGTGAGTCGGTACGATACTCCTGTCGTTGATCTCAATGCACCTGTTGATGATTCGCTCGCTGTTTCTCGAACGTATTCAGCGGATGGTCAAACAGGAGTGCAGTTTGATGAAGGTGATTTAGTGAAAGTCACTATTGTGTACGATCTTCCAGATGCGATTTGTGGATGGGATGAGAAGGATGCTATCGTCGAAGTACTGGAAGACGGTTCAACGATGACAACGCCAACCACCTATATTCCGTGCGAGACGTATGAAGTCACAGATATTGTCCCATCTGGACTGACAATTATTTCACCGAATGGATACAATAGTTCATCAACAGAGTGTGAAAGTTATCCGTCACAAGAGATTGATGGTCGTGCAACATTCTTTGTCTCAACAGAAATGTGGGGTGGACAATGTCCAGCACAAACGTTGACCTATTACGCTCGTGTCGTGACACCAGGAACGTACTACGCAGAACCGGTCTACATTCGTTCCATACGCGATCCAGAAACAAATAACCACTCCGATGCTCAAACGATTACGATCACTGAATAAACGCCAAACCCTCACCGCGGCCTTCATCGCCGCGGTGTTGGTTTTGCTTCTCGTAACAGTAGTGAGCCGAATTCCGAATTTGTCCGAATATACGAATTCGTCCAGTGTCTCACCTCCCCTCCTTTTCAAGGAGGGGTCGGGGGTGGTTACCCGTCCTGTTTTTTCCATCACTGACATTCTCGGAATCCAGGACGTTATCAGTTCTGTTTCGGACGCCACTAAAGTGGCTTGGAATCCTGATTTCAAAGCCACTTTAGTGGCGTCCGATTCCGAGAGTCAGATCTCCGCCGCCGTTCTTCCTCATCACACACTTGTCGGCACAAAACTCATGGAGCTCTGGACAGACATCGCGGACAACTCCGATCCTTCCGTCATCGTCGTCATTGGACCCAACCATGAGAACGCTGGTGAGAAACAAATTCAAACAACACATGGTGTCTGGACATCACCGTTTGGAACGGTCGAAACAGATGACGTGCTCGTCGATCGTCTTGTTTCACTTGGAGTCGCATCTGATGAACCTACATCATTTGTTAATGAACACTCAATTGGAACCCACGTCTCCTACTTAGCCGAATTATTTCCAGACGTTCCAATCGTTCCGATCGTTGCTAAATCCACGGCGGGAACAGACTACGCTCAGTCCCTCGTTCTTGTGTTACAGCAAATCCTCCCTGATGATGCACTTATTATTTCAAGTATCGACTTTGCTCATTACCTCCCACAAGACACAACAGACGAGATGGACGCCGAAACACTTGCCCTTATGGCAGGCCGTCGCTACGAGCAAATCGATCGTCTCAAGTCCGACAATCTCGATTCGCCGTTCGCGCTGATTGCCTATCTGATGTGGAACGATAAATACGGTTTTGAATCAAACCTTATCTGGCAAGAAACATCTCATCGGATCTTAAACGACCCAAACGCCCCCGGCACAAGCTACCTCGTCTTTTTTTCCACGACCCCTCTCGGCCTAAAGCCTATAGCCTCCGAATCTTTCACCATCTCCCTCGTCGGCGACATCATGCTCGGCCGTGCTGTTAAAACCGCGATGGATAAAATCACCATCGAGCAAGCGTTTTCTGACGCGAAAGAAGTGTTCGCAGAAAGCGACATTGTTTTTGCAAATCTCGAATCTGTTCTTACGAACGTTGAACCATCAACAGGGAAGGAGATTTACTTTAAAGGCGAACCAGAACGCGTGGATGTTTTACAGTACCTTGGAATGAACGTTGTCTCGGTTGCAAACAATCACATCGACGACTATGGCTACGCAGGTTGGGCGGATTCTGTTCAGAATCTCATCGATGCCGGGATCGAACCAGTAGGCGATTATTCCAATCACGTTGAACCGGTCGTGAAAGATCATGTTGTCTTTTTAGCGTATGAGGATTTGTTTCGACCGATTACTCTTGCGCAATTAGAATCTGATGTGAAAGCGGCAGATGCGCTTGGGGACATTCTCGTTGTCTCGTTTCACTGGGGAGCAGAATACCAACACACACCATCCGCGCGTCAAACTGAACTCGCCCACACAGCAATCGACGCTGGCGCAGATGTGATCGTTGGCCATCACCCACATGTGCTTCAAGGTATTGAAACGTACAACAATGGCTTGATCCTTTATTCGCTCGGAAATTTTATTTTTGATCAAATTGGGGAAGATCAAAATGAGAGTTTGATTGTGAACCTCACATGGAATGAAAACGGAACACGTTTCCTTGAGCTTGTCCCGATGCAGATTAATGGTTATTTTCCGCGTCCTGCCACAGACCAGGAGCGCGAAGATACATTGGCTCGGATTATCACATGGAGCAAAAACATGGAATTTCCTGAAGAATTCGCGACAGATGGAAAGTTTAGCTGGTATTAGAGGCTGTTTAGAATCTTAGAAAAAATTATCCACAGCTCGTGGATATTTTTGTTTTTTTGGCTTTAATTCGCTAAGAAAATTGGATGGTGTTTGGTGTTGACGTGTGTGGAGAAGAGGACTATTATGTCTATAAGTGGTACCGAGTGGTACAAAGTGGGGAATCGGTTGGCGCACGGCCAGCCGGTGAACCGCTTATTTTTTTCAAAAAAAGTAAGCCCCTCGGGCCATTTACGATCCGCCTATGTTCATTGGCGAATACAACCACACCATCGACGACAAGGGTCGCTTGGCGATCCCGGTGAAGTTTCGTCTGGACCTCGCGAAAGGGGCGGTCGTGACGCGGGGTCTCGACACTTCGCTTTTCCTGTTCCCGAAGGAGGAGTGGGACAAACTCGCTTTAAAATTAGCGAGCTTGCCCCTGGGACAGTCGAATTCACGTGCATTCGCCCGACTCATGCTTGCGGGCGCAATGGAAGTGGACATAGACAAACAGGGAAGGATCATCCTGCCGGAATATCTCCGACAGTATGCCGGGATGACAAAGGCGGTTGTGGTCGCGGGACTATACAACCGCCTCGAACTGTGGGATTCCGAAAAGTGGGAGGCGTATAAGAAGGCGACAGAAGCGGAAGTTGGAAATATCGCAGAAAAGCTGGGAGAACTAGGAGTCTGATATGGCTGAACCGACACACATTCCTATACTGGTCACCGAGGTGTTACTACACCTTGTAGATGAACCGGAGCAAGCCCGTCGAACGGGCCAAGTATCTCATGGTGGGGCCATGAGACAGATCCGAACGTCGGATGAACGATTGTTTATTGATGGCACCGTGGGGCAGGGAGGTCACGCAGAAGCAATACTTCTACGCGGCCTTCCTGGGTGCCGGCTTCTTGGTTTCGATCGAGACCCTGTGAACCTGTCCATCGCACGCAAGCGACTGGAGAGGTTTTCTAATAGCCTTGTGTTGGTACAGGATAGTTATGCACAGGTAAAACAACACGCATATGTTCAAGGATTTAATCACGTTGACGGCATTTTACTTGATCTTGGATTCTCTTCGGGTCACATTGAAGACGCGTCACGCGGATTTTCGTTCTCGCATGAAGGACCGTTGGACATGAGATACGATCAAACGCAAGAGCTGACCGCAGAAGGAATTGTGAACGGATGGAATCAAGATGATCTCGCACAGATTTTTCGCGTGTACGGTGAGGAACCCGCCTCACACATTCTTGCAAAAGCAATCTACCAGGAACGTAAACACAAACGAATCACGACGACCCTGCAATTGGCAGAGCTTGTCGCGTCGGTGATTCATCGTCGCGGAAAGATTCATCCGGCCACCCGTATCTTTCAAGCGTTACGTATCGCGGTCAATGACGAATTAGGAGAACTTAGCCGTGCCCTGCCAGACATGGTTGATCTTCTTCGTCCGGGTGGCCGTATTGCAATTATCTCGTTTCACTCTCTGGAAGATCGCATGATCAAGAAATTTTTCGCCGCACAGCAAGGAAAAACACTCAATACCATCAACAAACGTATCATCACACCATCCGAAAAAGAGATTCATTCAAACCCACGTTCTCGATCCGCAAAAATGCGCGTCGCAGAGCGAATCTAGAAATATCTGTAGGAGGATATGTCCAATTTTTCACAAACAATGTATTCTGGTGTAAAGGGAACGCGCACAGCTGTTACGTTTTTTTCACAGCACACATTTACGCTGAATGTTATTACAACGATTCTCGTCTTGCTTTGCGCGATTGTTTACATCGTTCAAGTAAACGGTTCCGTTGGAAATGGCTATACCATTCGCGAATACGAAGACACGATTCATGATCTCACGCTACAAAATCAAAAGCTTGAGGTAACGGCTCGCGAAGCACGTGCACTCGAAAACGTCACACGATCTGTTAAAATGCTCGGCCTCGTTTCTGCTGAAACCCCGACCTACGTGAATGCTTCCGCTCCATCCGTTGCTCTTGCACGGTAGAAAGGGTTGTTCACGCTTAATCCCCCAAGTAACAGATCCTCATGCTCGGTCTTGCCCTCGACACAAGTCAGGTAAGCTCCTACCTTTCCACGATTAACTGGCTGACGCCGTCGTGGGACATGTTCATTATTCTTTTTTTTATTGTCGCGTCACTTATGTACGGAGTGTCGCTTGGACGAGACAGGTTGCTCGTCATTCTCGTCTCGATCTACATGTCGCTTGCAGTGGTTAAATACGTCCCGTTCATTACAAACTTCGACGCGAGTGTAAACATTAACGATGCATTCGCACTCCGTGTCTCTGTTTTTCTCGGAATTTTCATCTTCCTTTTTTTCTTACTTTCACAATCCGCCCTCATGCGCACACTTGGCGTAAATTCCGAGCAAGGTCCGATGTGGCAAGTTATTTTATTTTCGATTCTACACGTCGGCTTACTCATCAGTGTCACTCTTTCATTTTTTCCGACGGAAGCATCGGATGTACTATCTCCACTCACACGAACCCTCTTCGTTGGTGATGCAGCAAAGGCCTTCTGGGTTTTGCTACCTGTGTTCTCCATGGCATTTGTTGGGAGGGCAAAATCTGCTCATCCTTGACCTGTTACCACACGGTAAAAATCGTGTACAATACCCCTGTGAAGCCTGATTTTGAACTTTTTTACAGGGAAAACATGGATCGTATCTTTCGATACGTGTTTTTTCGTGTTGGGCGAAATCGGGATGTTGCAGAGGATTTGGTGAGTGAAATTTTCATGAAAGCGTTTCATGCGTTTGCGAAATACGACCCAGAAGTCTCCCGGTCTGCGTGGATCTATCGTATCGCCCACAATCATCTCGCCAACTTCTATCGCGATCGCAAGCAGGATGTTGATCTCGAAGATGTGACATTAACCGCGATTGGGGAAGATGGTCATGAAACGATGCAACGACGCGAATCAGAAATGCTTATTGATAAATCGCTTTCACAACTTGATAAAGATGAACGACGCCTTGTAACGATGAAGTATCTGGAAGGGTACGGATATGAAGACATGGCGCCACTTTTAGGAAAATCTGCAGACACACTTAAAGTGGCAACGTTTCGCGCCATGAAAAAACTCAAAACAATATGTTCTGGCTCAAGTGGCAATTAAATCGAATGGCAAGGGAAGCGCGCCCGACGCGTGCATTTTCTGACGCCTTGCTCAAAAAAATCGTAGGCGTTCCACAACCACGTCCAGTTTTTCGATTTGCAACAGTCGGAGCGCTTTGTCTTGTCCTTGTTTTTGGAATGGGAACCGGTGTGTATGCCTATGAGAGTCCAGATGTCATCGAAGGCCACCCGCTTTATTTTATGAAACAGAACATGGAAAAGATGGAAGAGCGCATGGCACCAACTTCCGAAGCACGCGCAGAGTTTCACGCAAAAATGTACAATCGTCGCATGAATGAAGCAGAGCGTTTGGTAGAACAGAGCGAGAAAATTTCGACCGTACTCGAATCCGCTGCGATCGAGCTCGATCAATCTGTTGAGGAGCTCAATACAGAAGTAGAGGTGATGCCACGTCGTCATAAAATCATCGAAAAACTTTCTACAGAAAACGATCGTTACGAACGTGTTCATACTCGTGTACAATTATCTGAAGACGAATCACGTCGTCCACCAACTCCAGAAATGATGCGCAAGCGGCTGCAGCCACTGCGCGAACAAAATCCTTAATTTCTTTAATTTCTATTCTTATGTCCATCACAAAACGATTTTTTCAAACGAGTATTTCCGCTCTTGTTCTTGTTACAGCTCTTGCTCCAATGTCCATTGTAAAGGCAGAGTCTGAGGAAACTTCCGATATCGATTTTTGGGGACAACTCATTGAGCTGAGCTCGACAGATGTGCCAACGACGATTGTCGTACGACAAGATCCTTCCGGTGAATTTACGGATTATACCGTCGACATCGACGAAGAAACGGTTTTTGGAACGAACGATGGCAATACAACCGTCATGTCCGACTGGATCACAGGAGATTATCTTCACGTGGTTGGCGAACTCAATGAGAACACGGGAGTTGTGACTGCTGAAACCGTCGTAAACTCTTCGCTCAATCCATACAACATGCGTGGATTAAATGGGTGGATTCAAGAAGTTGATGAGGATGCAGATACCATGACCGTTCAATGGAACGAGGAAGATCATGTTGTGAATATCACGGACGATACACATATGGTTGTTGGTTCGACGAATCCTGCGTCGTTGTCCGATTTCGTTATCGGAGATCGTGTCCGTGTTCGACTTGAAAAGGATACCGAAGACGCGCGCATTGTCGTCGTCTTGCGACGTGGGGATGAAATTTATTTGAAAGCTCGCACACGAGGGTTTCTCGTGGAGTTGAATGATATCAATGAAGATGACGATGATTCCGGATCCCTTTCTGTGACACTACTCGAGAACTCACATCTTCGCTCCTCTGATGTAAATAATCTGGTAGGTGAGGAAGGTGACGAACTGACGATTGTGTATGACGAAAACACAAATTTCGTACGTCGATTTATGGGGTCGTCAGAAGTCGATGAATTTCAAGCAGGAGATAACTTGATGATTGTTGGTCGCGTGAACGATGACGGAACGATCAGCGCGCGTCTCATCAAAGACAACAATATCTGGATCAAAGGTGTTGCGCGTCATACAGGTGAGGTTGATTCCGTAGATACGGAAGAAAATCAAATCGTGATGACACCATCTGATGAGGAAGATGCAAAGTATACATCCGTCACCGTAGATTATGACGATGACACAGTCTTCATGAAAGATCGTGAGGAGGTGACAGAAGATGATCTTTCAGCCGATGATCAAATCCGCGTTCGTGGGATGGCTCGAGAAGATGACGACGCACTCGTGATTACGGATGTCGAGACAATCTGGATTGTGACAGAATAATAGTCCCTAAACATAAAAAATCAGGCGACGCACAATCGCCTGATTTTCTGTTATACTTTAGAGGTATGCCAGAAGGAAGCAGACATATCGAGCAAGCATTGAATGTTCCAGATGCTCAATCGCACATGCGCTACGACGATTTGAAACCTGTTGTACGATCGTATGTTGATAATCTCACTGAACAAGTGGCAGATTTGGTTCGCACGTATGGAGTCTCTCATCCAAAAGAGCTTATCCCGCTCATGGAGACAGACGTCATGCGTATCGAAGATGTAAGACGGTTTGGGGCTTTAAGTGAAGCGTTGAAAGTGTGTTTTGAAAACCGTTTGCCGCTTGAGGCGAAGCGGGAGGCGAGAGGGTTGAAGGAGAAGGCACAGGAGCAGTATGAGGCAGTGAAGAAGATGTTCAATCCCCAAGTCGTTTTTGAAATGGTTGAATCGTGGGCGCCGGAGAGTCGCAGAGATGTGTTGTCCGTGATGTACGAAGTTGACCGCCCACTGTTTGATGATGTTTCGAAACGTAATCAAACTCCTGAATTGCAATACGCGGTTGTTGAAGCCCTGGCACGAAATGGCGAATTACAAATCGCGATGGATCGAGCAAATGCTCTTGATCCGCGAACGCTTGGAGAAGTGTTTGATCATTCCGCCCTACATCATGAGTACAAGAGGTTGTACATCACGATCGCCACGTTGGCCGTTGAGCACGGTCAGTTCGAAATAGCTAAGCAAGCTTTTTTGATTGATCCAAAAAATGATCACGTCGCCCGAAAACTGATTTTTGGATTGATTGAGGCTGGGAAATTTGATCAAGTAGACGATGTTTTGAAATTAACAGACAGACGAACACAGCTTGCCACAAAAAGGGGATGGGTGGATTTATATATCGACATCGCAGAAATATTGCGTGTGAAAAAAAAAGATGGAAACGCGTATTTGACGGAAGTCATGGATGTGATTCGTGCATCATCAAATTTGACTGCAAAAAAATGGAGGACACTGACGCACGAAAAACTTCCTGGTGAATTGATCCGTCATGGTCGGATTCAAGATGCACGTGAAATAATGGAACTTGGTTTTGACATGCAAATTCCCAAGTTAGTCCGTTTGTTGGCAGAACAAGGCGAAGAGAGTGAGGCGATAAGACTGATTGATGCTCGCGCGACGAGCTTCCTCATGAAAACGGAGTCATATTTGGAACTCGCATTATGTGCCGCGAAAAAAGGGGATAATCCAAAATCGTATCTGGGAGAATCACTCCAATTTTATCAACAGATAGATCATATTCCGGTTTGGTTTATTGAGTGTAAATTGGCAGGAGTGTATACCTTGTTAGGTAATCAGAATGAGGTCGATCAATCTGTGCAGAAAATAGACGTTAAGAATCAAGCATTCACTTACACCTCTCTGGAAATAGCAGATTGGTTTTGCGTTTGCGAAGAGTTTGCTCTGATAAAAAATAAAAAAACAGGGGATCCATCAATCCCCATCGATTTTTTATATACGTATGTAGAGGAGTGTGCTAAACGAAGAGGTGGTGGTAATGAAGTGATTGGAATGTTCATTCAGATCGCGGATCTGTTGCGTAAGCTAAATAATCCTAACACTCCACCGCACATTCCTTGTCGAATGGCAATCGAATATGCATTAAAAATCCGTCGTTCCGATCTGCTGTTAGAGATCGCTCAGTACTGTATTGATCATGGAGTGATGGATCCAACCAATGCCCTTGTGATGGCTACCAGTGTTACTGGTCTTAATACAGACGGACGAAATAAAACTCCAGAGGCAATGACGAGGGATCTATTTAACGTTGCAATCGCCAAAGCAAAAAATCGTCTCGATTGCCAGTCTGACATTGATTTGGCGTTAGTGCGGGATCAAAACGCAAAAAATTCTGTCAGAGAGTGGATTCATGGTCATCTTGCACTAGCGAATGTGTATCTAGAACAGGCGCGAGGGTTGGAGGAAGTGGAAAGATAGACTGAATATTTTGGTCTGATATACTCTGTTGACTATGGAACTACGATTGCATAACACCCTCTCGAGAAAAGTTGAGCTTTTTGTTCCGATCCAGACCGGTAAGGCTTCCGTCTACTCTTGTGGTCCAACAGTCTACTGGTTTGCGCATATTGGAAATATGCGAGCGTTTTTATTTTCGGATGTTTTGAATCGCGTGTTGAAATACAATGGATTTAATGTGAGTTTAATCATGAACGTGACAGACGTTGGACACTTGGTTGCTGATTCTGACGATGGGGAAGACAAGATGCTTCTTGCTATGCGCCGTGAAGGAAAATCGGCGTATGAGATTGCGGAGTTTTATGCACAGGCGTTTTTTGCTGATTTGACACGTTTGAATATTTTGCCAGCAAAGAAGTATCCACGGGCGACGGATCATATTACCGAACAGATTGCTATGGTGGAGGATTTGAAACGCAATGGGTTTACGTATCAAACGTCGGATGGGATTTATTTTGATACGTCAAAGTTGTCTGAGTATGGGCAGTTGTCTGGCCAGAAACTGGAGGACAAGATGGCTGGGGCGCGAGTGGATGTTGGAGAAAAGCGTAATGGGACGGACTTTGCGCTTTGGAAGTTCGCGGCGGACGGGGTGACACGAGAAATGATCTGGCCGTCGCCTTGGGGTGTCGGATTTCCGGGTTGGCATATTGAATGTTCGGCGATGTCGAAAAAATATCTTGGCGTGCCGTTTGATATTCAT
>CALRHL010000010.1 GCA_943359455.1 Candidatus Uhrbacteria bacterium RIFOXYB12_FULL_58_10 | reverse complement strand
GATGATTGCAACACGATGTGTCCGCTCAGTTTCGAGACATCCTCAGTTCTTGCAATGGGCGAAGAGGTAGGAGCGAGTGCAGAAGATTCGATTAGTTTGTATAGCTATCTGGAAGACACAACACAAGATAACGCTGTCCTGTTTATTCCAGCATGTTCAGTAGCGACGAGCATTACGGCTGATATTGATGATTCCGAAGTAGACCCACCAAGTGTAGCTATTATGTTCGTGACCGATTATACGCAGACGATGGAGAGGTTTCCTGATGGTTTAATGTATTGTGATACAGATGGAGATGGGTATGGTGATTCAGATGGTGAAGAATGCACTGATGATGTTGATGATGGTGTTGATGTTGATTATGAAGATGGAGATGCCTGTCCAACAACGACTGGAAAGTTATGTCAAGAAGAGGCACCAGAAGGTGAAAGCCGTATTGATATCATTAGTAGTGCTACCGGTGAAGGAATTTCAGATTTGTTTAGTTCGCTTGAGTCAGTGCAAGCTGGATTAATGAGAATTTATTCCGGTTCACCTGGATATGTTGTTGATTCTGTGTTGGGTGAATCCGAAAGTAATTTGTTGTCAGAATTAGACGCGTATAGTACAGATGATAATCTCGAAAGTGGTCCACCTGCCTATCCAGGTTTGAAACAAGCAGTTTCGCTTGTCGCGGCAACAGACGCCAATTTACAGATCGTTGTCCTACTTTCTGATGGAGAAGTTACCCAGGATAAAGATCTTGCTAGCTGTGCTGCAACAGCAGGGTCTGGTGAAATTTGCGATGTGATCACTGATTCAGGAACCACTAATAATTCTGGTGCAACAGTTAGTTCTTGTTCTGAACCAGATCGATCTGATTGTTCTGGCTACACTTCATGTGCACGCGAAATTTCACTGGGACTACTGGAAGATTCCTGTGGTTTTGAAGATAATGTTGACGATGCTTTGCGAGATTCTGGCACCGTCAAAATTTTCACTGCTGCTATTACTAGCAGTGACAGCCGTATTGCCAACATGGCACATATGTCCAGTATGGCCTGCGGTCAATTGTATTGGGATGAAGATGATTGTCCTGTTGGCGACGACGGAGTGATCTACGCATATGACGCAACAACCGAAGAAGGAATCAGAGAAATGTACTCAAACATTATCGACAGCATCCTCGGTGTAAACTTTGCTCTCACGACAGAATCATCGGACGGATCAGCTGATGTCACATCTGGTTCAAGTCCGATTGGACGTGATCAGGAATTGCCATTCCCGGATGGCTTTGCCTGTTCTGATGAAGAAACAGAAGTACCGTTTACGGTTACGTTTAACGGAACAGGAGCGGTGACGTTGAGTGATATCACGGTCACCTATTGCCCAGCCCTATAAGTATGGAAGGATTTGAACAACAATCTGAAGGTAAACAACCGCCGTTGAAAATAATCGCGATGATTATTGCGGGAGTTGTTGTTGTCGGTATCATTGTTGTCGTTATCATGATGGTTTTGAAAGCGCGGCAATCGATACGTGTAGAGACACAATCACTTGATCGGGTCGAGTCTCAACTCGAGCAATCATTGGAAGGGTGTGCGCAGGAGGCGGATCCAGATGCCTGTCGTCAGAAAAAAATCGTAGCTGCCGCACAGGCAACGGGTGCCGCGAGCTTGTGTGAGAAATTAGAAGACGAAGATCGCGACGAGTGTATCTGGAAAATTGCTCGGGAACGGAAAAATCCAGAAACGTGTGCGGATATTGCAGATGAAGAGAATCGTGCGATCTGTGCAGATACATTGTATGCCAGAATAGCGATTGATGCGGAAGATTTAGAAATGTGCGAAAAAATTTCTGATGAAGAATTGAAAGAAAATTGTATTGGAACTATAAAAGGTCCGATCACGATTGAAAATTGCTCTGAGCGCGGGGAGAGTGAATCAATGTGTGCAGACCTTGCATTAAGGATTCAGGCTGTTGCATCTGCCGACTCGTCGATCTGTGAACAAATAGTCGATGAAGATGAACGTGGTATATGTAACGAGCTCGTTGCTTCTGTTGAAGTTGACGCAGATGGAGACGGGCTTGATGCAGAACAGGAGTCGAACTACGGTTCAAGCGATCAGAATATCGATACAGATTCCGATGGGCTCACAGATGTTCAAGAAATCAAGACGTATAAAACCGACCCCGCCAATCCCGACACTGACGGAGACTCATACTCTGATGGCAGCGAGGTCGAAAACGGGTATAATCCATTAGGAGAAGGGAAATTGCAAGGGTAGATGTCCTTGTACTCAATCACTCAACGACTCAATCACTCAATCACTTCCTATGTTCGACAACATCAAACCAGCCGACGACATGTTCGATGGAGTAGAGACCGGAGCCGCGCCAGCGCCTGTGGTTTCACAGCCAGTGTCTGTGTCTGCACCGTCTGTTCCAGATCAGACACCGACGACATCGGAAGCATTGACAGGAGGAAAATCCTTCAATGGAAAACCAATCATCATCGTGGTGGCGATTATTTTTATCGTCGGTACGGCTGCAACGATTGCTTATTTTCTTCTCGCTTCACGAGAGGATGCGAGTCCAGCTGTTTCAGAAGCAGAAGTTACGCCCGTGACAGAGACCGAGCCATCAAAGACTGAGGAAAAAACTCCCGTTGTAACACCTCCTGTTGTCGTCACTCCACCTTCTGATGAAGTAGATCGCGATAAGGACGGTCTGTCAGACCAAGAAGAAAAAGAACTTGGGACATCTCCTACAAATAAGGATACAGATGCAGATGGATTGTTCGATAAAGAAGAGGTTAAAACATACAAAACCGATCCGCTTGATCCAGATACAGATGGTGACACGTACCAAGATGGTGCAGAAGTAAAAGGTGGGTATGATCCAAATGGTCCAGGAAAGTTATTCGAAGTACCAAAGGAATAATTCTTATGTCTGACCCATCAACGCCACCACAAACTCTCGACAAGCCCGTCGTGCCGGTTGTTTCACCAGAACCAGCAATGTTTGTGATGCCTGAAGAGTATCGACATGGGGCGAGTGGAAAGAAAATGGCGTTGCCCGTTGCTCCCGTAAAGCCAGTTGCACCTACGGCACCACCGAAGCCTGTTTTGCCTCCGAAAGCTGTGGTTCCGAAAAAGCCCATGGGAAAGCAAAAGAAAATGCTGATCATTGGATCCATTTTGTTCGTCCTTCTGTCGATTGGAGGCACAGGATATGCTTTATGGAGTGGGATGCAGTCAAAGGAAACGGTGAAGGAAAAAGATGCAATTGAGGCACAAAAGGCTAAAGAAGAGACTGCGGCTGTTGCGGCGGCAAAGAAGGCAGAAGAAAGGCAAAAGGCTGCAGAAGAAGCGGCGGCAAAGAAGGCAGAAGCGGAACAAAAGGCAAAAGAGGAAGCAGAGAAAAACCCTTTTCCGACCGCTTCGACTCCAGGAACAGATTCTGATTCCGATGGCCTGACGGATTTAGAGGAAAAGTTAGTGTATAGCACAAACGTGAAGCTACCAGATACGGATTCTGATGGTTTTTTGGATGGCAATGAGGTATTTCATCGCTATAATCCTGGCGGAACAGCACCAGGGACTCTGTTTGAATCTGGACTTGTGAAGCTTTTTGAAACAGAAGATTACACCATTTTATATCCAGCCATCTGGGCCGTAAAAGATGGAATATTTTCTGCAACCACGGGTGAGATGGTCGTTGTAACGATCGAGAATACCGACAAGCTCCCGTTTCAAGAATGGTTTGATGCACAGAAGTTTGCAAAGAGTTTTGACTCCGCAAAAACAAAAAATGGGTACATCACCTATGTTCAGGATGATGGTCTTACGGAATTAGTGGAGGTAGGTGACGGAACGATCATTCAATTGCGTTACGATACAGGAATTAAAGGAACAATCGATTATCTTCAAACGTTCAAAATGATCGTGAACAGCCTCGTTGCTTTGTGATTCGCGCCGAACTCAATCAATCGATTCTCCGTGGTGGTCAAAGATTGTCTCGTCAAGATCTCGATCGCACGCTTTCTGTCTGCTTCCTTGTCATGAGGAAATATCCCAAGACCGAACTCTCGATCGCCTTCGTTACAGAACACGAAATGCGTCGGCTTAACAAGCAATGGCGAGGGAATGATCGGGTGACAGATGTCCTTTCGTTCGAGTCTGGTGAGGTTCTTATCTGTTACCAACAAGCAAAACGTCAGGCGATTGAACTCAAACATTCAACACGCGACGAGGTCATTTTTCTTCTTGTTCACGGTATTCTTCACGTGTATGGATACGATCACGAGAAACCATCTGATGCAAAAAAAATGTTTCCTCTGCAAACACAAATTTTAACCAAACTCGGAATCGATCCACGAATATGATTCGCTTGCGACAGTTTCTTGAAAGCCTTCGTCACGCGTTACGCGGAGTTGTGATCGTCTATCAAAACGAACAAAGTTTTCGTATCCAAGTTTTTGTTTCGATCGCTGTATTATTTTTTAGCTTCTACTATCCAATCTCCCATTTCCATTTTCTCCTGATCCTTCTTCTTATCGGCGCGGTTCTCTCCCTTGAAATCATCAATTCTGTTTTTGAACGCATCATCGATAGTTTCAAACCACGTATCCATCCAATCGTCCGTGATATCAAAGACATCATGGCCGGGGCGGTGCTCATTGTTTCGCTGATCGCCGCCGTCATCGGATTTGCAATCTTCTGGCCGTTTTTGAATCCCTGACGTATACTACTATCGTTATGTCCGAAGACATTTTCACTGGTCTTGATATCGGTTCCCACGCCATTCGCGTCGCGGTGGGAAAAACGATCCCTTCAACGGCTGGAAAAAATCAAATTCATATCATTGGTGCTGTAGAAGTTCCGTCTTCTGGCATCAATAAAGGCACGATCACCGGAATAGAAGATGCCGTTTCTTCGGTTTCTAAAGCCCTTGAGCAAGCCGAGCGGTTGACGGGGCTCCCACTTGCATCTTCCTGGGTTGGAATAAGCGGAAGTCACATCATTTCACAAGAAAGTCGTGGAGTTGTTGGAGTTTCGCGTTCAGACGGGGAGATTCGAGATGAAGATGTCGAACGCGCGATTGAGGCAGCTAGAACCGTCGCAACACCGACGAACTATGAAATTTTACACGTGATTCCAAAAATGTTTATTGTTGATGGTCAACGTGGAATTAAAGATCCGGTTGGGATGAATGGTATTCGGCTTGAGGTTGATGCACTTATCATTCAAGGACTGTCATCTCAGATCAAAAATCTCACAAAATGTGTGTATCGAACTGGATTGGATATTGAAGATCTTGTTTATTCGATTTTAGCAACGACAGAAGCAGTTGTCTCAAGCCGTCAAAAAGAACTTGGTGTTTGTGTGTTAAATATCGGTGCATCGACAACGAGTTTAGCGTTGTATGAAGAAGGGGAGGTTCTCCATACGGCTGTTCTCCCAATTGGTGGAGTACATGTCACGAGTGATATTGCGATCGGTCTTCGAACATCACTTGATGTGGCGGAACAGGTGAAGTTACGATATGCAACATGTCGACCGGATGATGTAAATAAAAAAGAAGAATTCGACCTTCAAGAGCTTGGTGCCAACGAAAGCGAAGCGGTTGGGCGTCGGTTCGTTGCCGATATTACCGAAGCACGCGTTCAAGAAATTTTTGAACTCGTTGATCGCGAATTACGAAAAGTAGAACGATCCGGAATGCTACCAGCTGGTGTTATTTTGACAGGTGGTACAGCAAAACTCGCAGGAATTTTAGAAACCGCAAAAGAATCCCTTCGTCTTCCTGTGTCGCTCGGCACGGCAATTGGTATTTCATCCGTCATCGAACGCGCACACGATCCAGCGATGTCGACGGCGATTGGTCTCGTCTTGTGGGGTCAACATATCCGCTCAACCAACGAAGGAGGGAAGTTTTCAAATGTGTTTGCGAAGTTTAAGGGTGTGGATAAGTTGGGAGATGGATTGAAGAAGATGTGGAAGTCGCTTAAGCCATAAGACAGATAAAACGCTCTATTTAGTGCGTTTTTTATTTTTGCTTGACACATGACTACCGCAGTCTTAAAGTGTATAAGAATTATGCTCAGTTAAGCGATGTTTTGAACAATAAATGTGTTCATGTTGAACACGAAAAATTTATGGCTGAAGTGAAACCTGACATCGAAACGTTTGCAAAGATAAAAGTTGTTGGAATTGGTGGCGGTGGAGGCGCGGCAATTAATCGCATGATTTCTGACAAGATCAAAGGGGTCGAATTTATCGTTATTAACACCGACGTTCAAGCACTTCATCAAAATTTGGCGCCTCACAAATTACCGATTGGAAAAACAGTTACACGTGGGCTTGGGGCTGGAATGAATCCAGACATGGGACGGCGCGCGGCAGAAGAAAGTGCAAATGAAATTCGCAACGTTTTGAATGGGGCGGATATGGTGTTTCTTACATGCGGACTTGGAGGAGGGACAGGAACAGGAGCCATTCCAGAAGTCGCGAAGCTTGCAAAAGATATAGGCGCACTCACCATTGCGGTTGTCACAAAACCATTTTCGTTTGAAGGAGCACAACGTCGTCGTATTGCAGAAGAAGGCTACTCGCTCCTTCTTCAACATGTGGACACCATCATTACGATTCCAAACGACCGCGTCTTGCAGATTATTGATAAAAAAACATCGCTTCTCGATGCATTTAAGGTCGTTGATGACGTTCTTCGTCAAGGTGTTCAGGGGATCTCAGAACTCATCACGATTCCAGGTCTCATCAATGTAGACTTTGCTGACGTAAAAGCGATCATGGAAAATTCAGGCTCCGCTCTCATGGGAATTGGTCGTGCCACAGGAGAAAATCGCGCGGTTGAGGCCGCTAAACAGGCAATCGCTTCTCCGCTTCTTGAAGTTTCAATTGACGGAGCAAAGGGAATTCTTTTCACGATTACAGGTGGAACCGATCTCGGCATGCACGAGGTCGCGGAAGCCGCGAAGATTATCACAGGTTCAGCAGACGAAGACGCTCGTGTTATTTTCGGCTCCAATATCGATGAAAGCATGGGAGAAG
Organism: Candidatus Uhrbacteria bacterium RIFOXYB12_FULL_58_10; assembly: GCA_943359455.1. Lineage (GTDB taxonomy): Bacteria > Patescibacteriota > Patescibacteriia > UBA9934 > GWF2-40-263 > YC12-FULL-57-11. The sequence goes on along the minus strand of CALRHL010000010.1, from coordinate 32,309 downwards.
AAGTTCGTATCACCGTTGTTGCCACGGGCTTTGATAGTCGTGAACGTCGAACTATTTCTCCTGGCGCCGTTGAAGTTCAATCGCAAAATACCTGGACCCCAACCGCTCTGCGAGTTCGTGAGGAAGATCAAAATCGCCGTCCAGCAAAACCAACGATTTCTTATCAACCACAACCCATGCAGTCTCCTCGACCTACCCCAATACAACCTCCTGTTTTCACGCAACCAAAGCCCATGATGCCACCTCCAAGCATGCCAATAATCACCAAGCAAACCGAAGAAGAAGAAATAGAAATTCCAGCGTTTATCCGCAAAAAGATGATGTAGCGAGGGAAAGTGATTGAGTGATTGAGTGATTGAGTGATATAGTGATTGAGTCAAACTACGTCACTACGTCACTAAATAACTCGGTCACTTTTTTCTATGCGCTGTCCTATTTGTAACAATGCAGATACCAAAGTTATCGACTCGCGTCTTTCGGTTGACGGAATGAACATTCGTCGACGACGTGAATGTGAGAAGTGTGATTTTCGATTTTCAACACTTGAGGAAATGGAGCTCCTTGATCTTACGATTGTGAAGCGTGATGGTCGTCGAGAATCGTATGCTCGTGATAAAATTGTGCGAGGACTTGAAAAAGCCCTTGAGAAACGGCCGTATACAGATGCCAGCATGAAACAACTCGTCCACAAAATCGAGCGTGACATTCAAAAAAAACGGCGCGGAGAATTGACGTCTAAGGAAATGGGAGAAGTGGTGATGAAGCATTTGAAAACGTTTGATAAAGTTGCGTATATCCGCTTTGCATCGGTGTACCGTTCCTTTGACGACGTGAAGACATTTGAACAAGAATTACGTAGTTTGATTACCCCCGCATTGAAAAAATCAAGAAAGAAATGATATGGCAGAACGATCACAAGGAATTCATCAAACGATTCTTATTATCGCCGTCACGGTCGCGGCGGTTATCGGCTCCGTGTTCGGGGGACTCAGCGCGATTCTCATGACAGGAGCGATTAAGACATCCGATATTTTCTCTCGTTTTTCCGATGGAGAAAATGCGGCCGTGCTTGATAAAAATATCATTGAACTTATCGAAGAAGAAAGCGCGACCATTTCTGTTGTTGATCAGGTTGCTCCGTCGGTCGTGAGTGTCGTGATTAAACTTCCACGACGCGCGCTTCTGGAAAGCGGAATCGGTTATGACTATTTTGATTATCGTTTTGTTGAAGAAAAACCGCTTTCGGAAGAAGAACAAAATGAACTCGTCGAAGTTGGCGGCGGCACAGGATTTTTTATGTCTGCGGATGGGTATATCGTAACGAATCGCCATGTGGTGAGTGACGCAGGAGCAACCTATACGATCGTTACGAATGATGGGGCAGAGCTTCCTGCGACCGTTGTCGCGACCGATGCATTTTTAGACATTGCCGTGCTCGACATTTCTGGAGATGGATACCCCGTCGCCACGCTTGGTGACTCCGATCGCATTCGCATTGGACAGACAGTGATTGCGATTGGGAATACGTTATCGGAGTATCGCAATACGGTTACAAAAGGGGTCGTCTCTGGAATCAACCGCCGTGTGCTTGCGGGAGATGATTTTGGAACCGATGAGGTAATCGAACGCGCGATCCAAACGGATGCCGCGATCAATCCGGGAAATTCCGGGGGCCCACTCATCAATCTTCTTGGCGAAGTCATCGGGATTAACACAGCCGTGAGTTTTGAAGGACAGTCTATTGGATTCGCCCTTCCTATCAATGACGTCAAAAAAATCGTTGATGATATTGAGCAATACGGTCGGATTGTTCGTCCATGGCTCGGTGTTCGATATATTCCTGTGACCGAGGAAATTGCTCAATCAGAAGGACTTCCATTCGATTTCGGAGTCTATCTCGTTGGAGGAGACACAGAAACCGAACCCGCGATCGTACCGGGTTCACCGGCAGAGGCTGCAGGACTGCAAGCAAACGATATTATATTGTCTGTGAACGGGACAGATCTCACGGAAGATCATTCCCTTGGGGCGATGGTGAGTACATTTGAACCCGGGCAGGTCGTATTGCTTAAAGTCGCTCGAGGAGAGCAAGTATTTTCATTAAATGTGACGCTTGCGGAATTTATAAATACGATAGAATAACTCTATGAGGAGGACAAAAATTATTGCGACCATTGGGCCGGCATCCGAAAATCCAATCGTCTTGCAAAAGATTATTAAGGCAGGCATGAACGTAGCTCGTTTGAATTTTAGTCATGGGACGCATGCATGGCACGCAAAAACGATTCGAACGATTCGGCGGTTGGCGAAAAAACAAGGTGAAACGGTTGCGATTTTGGGGGATTTGCAAGGGCCAAAAATTCGGTTAGGGGTTTTGCCTGAGAAGGGGATTGAATTGAAGAATGGTGAGACTGTGACACTTCCTGTTACCTATCGCACGCTGTATAAAGATTTGAAAAAAGGTGATCGTGTTTATATTGATGATGGAATTTTGGAAGTGATATTTGTAAAAGGAGTTCCTGGAACGATCACGGTCAAAGTGACAAATGGTGGACTTGTCACCTCACACAAAGGAATGAATTTTCCAGATTCGACATTGACCATTTCATCTTTGACAGCCAAGGACAAAGAAGACATTATTTTTGGTGTTCAACAAGGGGTGGATTGGCTCGCGCTGTCCTTTGTAACAAGTCCAGCCGACGTCCACCTCCTTCGCCGTCTCATAAAAAAAGCTTCTCAATCACTCAATCACCCAATCACTCAATCACTTCCAAAAATCATCGTCAAAATCGAAAAGCACGAAGCACTCGATCGCTTCGATCAGATTCTTGCGGTGACGGATGCGGTGATGGTCGCGCGAGGAGATCTTGGTGTGGAAACCGAAGCGGCGGACGTACCGATCCGACAAAAAGAAATGATTACAAAATGTCGTGAAGCAGGAAAGGCTGTTGTCGTCGCAACCCAAATGCTCGATTCCATGATTCGTAATCCACGTCCAACGCGCGCAGAAGTTTCCGATGTTGCAAACGCCGTGTGTGATCACACCGACGCAGTCATGCTTTCCGGAGAATCAGCTGGCGGAAAGTATCCAGTACAAGCCGTCTCGATGATGGCACGGATTGTGAGTGAAACGGAAGCATCACCATTCGATAACCTCGAACCAGCGTCACTAAGAGCCGGTCGCTTTCGACCGACTCTTAGTGATGGCCTGCCCGATCTGAGCCGCGCCCTCGCCATGCTCGCGACAGACGGTCAAATCGACGCGATCGTTGCCTCTCTCGTGTTTGCCCCATTCGCAGAATCTCTCATGAGTGCGCGACCAGAACTCACCATGTATCTCGCCTGTTCAACGGATGGTGAGACACGCCAACAAAATATCCGTTGGGGTGTTCGTCCGTTTACACTGATTGTAAAAGATCCAGAAAAGTTTACAGAAAAATCAATTGCAGAATTAAAAAAACGACGTTGGATAAAAAAAGGGATGAAGCTCGCCATTGTTGCAGGTGGAGAACATGGAACAGGGTTCGACATGATAACGGTCTGAAAAAGAAAAAGAGCACAAGATGTGCTCAAGAGTGTGTCCGTGGAAGGACTAGTTGCGACGAATCTGCGGAAGATTCGTTGGGCCAGTCGACTTCGACGTGGAAGTGGTCGCGATGCGGCGCACCGAATTTTCTGCGATCAAAGCGCGAGTCTCGAACGGGTTGCCCATCCAGACACGCTTGGCATCCAACTTCAGGCTGAGCCTCTGACGCGCTCGACTGATACAGGTGGCTGACATGCAGGTGATGACACGATACTTGCCGATGGCAACTTCATTTGTCGGCTCACCCATCGCGTTCACATGGAACGCACCGACCTGGACGGTCGAGAGGTGATTCGAGCAGTGGTAGCAGATCTCGAAGTGGTCGCGAGCCGGTTCGGTTGAACCGGAGCTTCCATCCATGCCGAACTGTCGAGCAATGTGCATTCGACGACTTTCAGGCGGGGAGCCAAGCCGACGAGAGGTGGAGGGGGCAGAGGAGGGAGTGAGGGGCGGCAAACGAGGGTTCAAGACAGCTCCACAAGAGCGGGTGGGTTGAGTGACAACATCTGAATTCGGGCGACCGCTTTCTTTCAGACAACAAGAAGATACTAGATCCGAGTGCTGGTGTCAATAGAAAAAAGCCTCATGTCAACGGACCATGGTGGAACGAGTAGGAACGTATTTTATGGCCTCGGTTGCCTAAATCGAGGTTTTGATAACGACATGTCGAACGCGGTGTGCTACTCTTTACCTGTATGGACAATGATGAACAATTTATCAAAGTGGCTATTGATGAAGCAAAAATGGCAAAAGTCACAGGCGAGTGGCCATTCGGAGCGGTGATTGTAAGAAACGGCGAGATTATCGCGCGAGCAGCATGTACAGAGACGGGCACAAAAAACGTGCTTGGCCACGCGGAACTACAAGCCATCAACACTGCCTGTCTTGCGGTTGCAAGCAATAATTTGAGCGACTGTGCAATCTATGGCACGAACGAACCTTGCTTGATGTGTGCTTCGGCGATTTTCCAAGCGAAGATACCGAAAATCACTTTTGCGCTTTCGCGTAGCGATTTGCCTCACCTTTTGCGTGAACGAAAACTTCGCATCGAAGATTTGGCAGCTGATGCAGGATACAACCCCCAAATCACAAAGGGCGTGCTGAAAGAAGAAGTGCTTGAACTTTTTGCGGATATAAAGAAATAGCCTCACTATTAGATGAGTCTTTTTCTTGAAAAAGCATGTCCTGACGGAGTTTTTAAATAGCGCTCGAAGTCTTGTGCTTTGCTTCGTGAACTGAATGTTCCAGACCAAACTAGCTTCCACGGTCGGTATTTATTCGTGTGATAAGACTTTCCTTCGTTGTGTTCTTGTAATCGCGTCTCGGCATCTCGTTCAGAAAAACCATAATAATAGCGACCGTCAATCTCACTTTGAAGAATGTAGGCAGTGAACATAATAAGTACATCATAACAAAAACGCGTCCTGTGAGGAACGTGTTTTGCGCCCCACTTCGTTCACCTTCGGTGAACTACGTTAGGGGCATCCCTCTTCGCCCTTGCGAAATGAGAAATCCCCAACGTAGCCCGAAGGGCGAAGTGGGATGGCGGACCGGAAGGGATTCGAACCCTCGATCTTCTCCGTGACAGGGAGACGTGTTAACCGGGCTACACCACCGGTCCAGTGGATCGCTCTTCAGTCGAACGCGGGCATAGTAACATGTGGATTTTGTACTGACAAGGGTGGTTGGGGATAGGGAAAATTATTGTTTTAATGCAGAAATTTCTGTTCCAGTTAGCTCCCGCGTCTTACCTTCCTGCAGTGTGCCGAGCTTGACGGTGCGGATTCTTGTCCTCGTAAGTGTTCGTACCGTATATCCAAGCTCATTGCACATGCGGCGAATTTGGCGGGGGCCGCCTTCTTGCATGATGATGGAGAACTCGCGATCGGATTGACGTTTGATGATCGCAGGAAGCGTTTTTTTCTTTCCGAGTGTTATCCCTTCTGTAAGCGAGCGCATGTGTCCGTCGCCAATACATTTGTCGAGAATAATGTCGTATTCAACGTCGTGTTCGTATCGTTGATGTGTCAGTTTTTTTTCGAGCTCACCGTCGTTGGTGACGATGAGAAGACCTGATGCTTCTACGTCGAGACGTCCAACAGGGAAGAGACGCAGTTTTGATGGAACGAGTTTGAGAACAGACTTTTCCGTATAACGATCAAGATTTGTGGAATATCCCGCTGGTTTATTCAAAAGAAAATAAACCTTTTCGGTTTGATTTTTTGGACGACGATTTAGCACTTCCACACGGTCTGTTTCTTCAACTTGATGACCAGCGACCGCTCGTTTTCCATTTACAAAAACAACCCCTGCATCAATCAGGCGGTCTGCCTCCCGACGTGAACAATATCCGTGTTCAGCCAAGTATTTATTGATCCGAACAGCCATATCCCATCCATCCTATTCGTAATTCGTAATTTCGTAAAGGATTCGTATTTCGTAACCCTATATTCGTACCAAAATAAAAGTGCCGTCGCACAAAGTGCGACGGCAGAGTTCGTTTACGGACCGGACGGGTTGTCTTCGAGGCTCGTGACCGTGAAACAGGAAACCTGTTCGCCGGTTTCGATCTTCGTCCATTTGGTCGTGAGCCAGGTGTCTTCGCCACAGACGATCGTGCGCTTGCTATCGACCGTCTTCGGGAACCCCTTGTCCGTGAGATCTCCCCACGTACATTCGGCCACGCAGGCTGGCTTCAGTCCCATTGCCGAGACGACGAGCGAGGTCGGGCTCTTCGCTGAGCTGGAAGCAGTGGCCACAGGCTCTTTGACGGCCTTCGGTACAACAGAAGCGACAACCTCGGCTGGCTTGACGACAGGAGGAAGTTCGACTGGCTTGACTGGCTCAGCAACCACAGGCGGTTTGTAGACCACAGGTGGTGGCTCGGAAGCATTCACGGCTTCTGCGGTCGGCGCATTGGCTTCCTTTTCGACGACTGGTGCAAGCCCCGCTTTTTCTTTCGGGAGTTCTTGTTCCTCGCGATCCAGCTCGATCGCAGTCGGATCATTCAATCCGATCAGGTCACGCGACAAACCACCATTCCAGCTGGCGATTCCGAGAATGATCGCAAGACCGGTCACGAATGCCGCCGTCTTTGTCCATCCTGCGGACGACGGGGAGGGCGGAATAGGCGGTTGCGGAAGAGGCTGTACAGGTGTAGACACGAGAGTCTCCTTTGGTCCAGGCGGACCGAATATGGTTGCGATGGCTGCTGCCAGCTCTGGTGAACTGGCTTCTTCTTGATGGACACGAATAGGTGAAGATTCATCCCATTGTTCAGGATCGAGATTCTCCACTTCGACCATCGTCGGCTCTGAAGCTCGTCGATCCGTGTAGGCGAAGGCGGAACGTTTACCGTGATCCGTGTCAGGATCGCGCACTTCCTCTGGTTCATCGACATCTGCATATCCAGCAGTCGGACGCGGCATCACAGCCTCGGCCATCGCGACACCAAGTCGCAAACGTGGTCCTGTCGGTGAATCCTCAACAACAGGGACAGCCATCTGTTCCGAATCCCGACCGTCCGCTCCACAAACCACAGGACCCATGATGAGATCATTTCGCAATGGTTCGCTTTCATGTTTATCCACAAGTAACGGTGGCGTGGCGTCCGGCATCTTGATTCCAACAACATTTTTCGGGTCTGTCCCCGTTCTCCGTCTTGCCATGGTTTCCTCGAGTGAGCTTTTCTCCAAACACGCCCTATGCGCATAGGAGGACGATCACCATAGCCCAAACAGGTGATTTCGTCAAGAATCTATGGAAAATCAAAACGACCCATTTTGGGTCGTTTCTGTTTGTTTATTTGACAGCTTTGACTTGCGCGACAATTGCTTCAAACACTGCTGGCTGATCTTTTGCAATAAATGACAGAATTTTTCGATCGAGCTCAATTCCTGCTTTGTGGACACCATCCATAAATCGGCTGTAGCTGAGTCCAAGTGGACGAACAGCCGCATTCAACCGCACTTGCCATAAGGAACGCATCACACGTTTCTTGGCACGACGGTCACGAAAAGCATACGCGCCCGCTTTCAATTCAGCGGTACGAGCAAGTTTGATTTTGGATTTACGTCCCCACATCATCCCTTTCGTTTTCGCTAGCAAGTTGCGACGACGCTTGGCATGTTGGATCCCTCGTTTGACTCTTGGCATACTATTTAGTTCCCGGTATCAATGTTTTAATCGCGCGAATGTGGGCGATAGAAAGTTGGTTGTCACGGCGCTTTTTGCGGGTGATTTTTCCAGAATCTCGGCTATTGAAATGATCTTGCCCGCTATAGCGTTTAAGAATCTTTCCTGTTGGCGTAATCTTGATGCGCTTAGAAAGCGCTTTGTGTGGTCGAAGTTTTGGCATATATTTAGTCGTCGGGAGTATAGGAAATTTGGCTTTGATTGTCAAGATCGAATGTTTATCCCCTCGCCAGGATCATCGTAATCGTTCCTCCCATCACCTGGACTGGCTGTTCAACACGAATAGGGAAATCCTGCTTAATCAGTTCGAGAAATTTTGTTACAACGCCTTTTGCGACATCAACGTGAGCCTTTTCGCGTCCACGTAATCGCAACTCGATTTTAATTTTGTCCCCGCGTTCAAAAAACTTTTTCCCCTGTTGTCGGCGGATCTCGAGGTCGTGATCTCCAATGCGCAATGAGAGTCGAATTCCTTTCACTTCAACTTCATGTGACTGCGCCTTTTGTTTACGAACCTCTTTTTCCTTTTGATATTTGAAATGACCAAAGTCTAAAATCTTGCACACAGGAGGATCAGCCTTTGGGGAAACCTCGACTAAATCCAGCTCGCGCTCAAGGGCAAGGGCAAGTGCTTTTGACGTTGGAATAACTCCAAGCTGTTCGCCTTTATCATCAATAACACGAATTTCAGGATTATTAATCTGTTCATTCACCCGAAAGGTCGGAATGTTCAATTTCGGTTTTTGATTGCGATGTCGATGAATACGCATAGTACGAAGGGAATTCTAGCGGAGATGAGAGAAATTAGCAAGGATTTTGGCAGAAAAGAAAATCCCCCATCTGTCTGATGGGGGTTTGTTAGATGTCGAGGAAAATCCTCATGACATTCACGAGAACAATGAGTCCTACCATTCCTGTTGTAACAGGATCGAGGAACGCCCATGAAAGGGAGAAAGCTCCCATGGCTGTTGTCGAACTGATCAGGGTGACAAGAAAGATACTCACAAGCGTTCGTCCGAGGATTCCGTTGATCAGCGCTTCCATCATCCTTCCTCCGTCTAGTGGAATGGTTGGAAGGAGGTTGGATAGTGAAAGCACAACGTTCATGATCACGAGATTTGTTGCCGTGAGAAGGAGAACGTCTGTTTTTGAGCTGATCATGAGGATGTACGCGACGATCGCGAAGCAGAATCCGGCAAGCGGTCCGGCGAACGCAACGGCAATTTTCCCTGCTGCCGACAATCGCTCATTGCAAGGTGCACACCTGACGACATGTCCTCCGATCGCGTGGATCGTTATTTTGATGCACGGTCCGCTTCCGAACAATCGCAACATGAGGGCATGACCAAGTTCATGAATGAGAACACTCATGAACAAGCAGAGCATTCCGATCACACCAACCCACAACGGCTGGTTGAAATGCGCACACTGATAGGCGTAGTAAAGAAGCAAGCCGACGAAACTCGGATGCACACGCGTTTCTATTCCGAACAGATGGAATTGTACGCTTTTCATGGAACGTCCAGTGGAAAGGAAAAGGAACACTGAAATGTCGTTGGCTCATTTGGCGGACGATCGAGCGTCAATTCTCCTTGTTCGAACAGCTGTCGTGCGCACGAGGAGACGAAGGGAAGTCCAAGTGTATCCACTCCGATACGTACCTGATCGAGATGTCCATCTTGATGTCCAACAACCAACACGGTGATCTTGCCGCCCGGATTCGTTGCTCCGCGCGCATGATCGTAACAGCGACGCAACTCCGACCTCATTTCCGCAGGAGGGATGATGGAAGGAGTTGTCGGTGATTTTTTTTGTTCAGCCTTCTGAGCTTTTTTTGCTTTCGGTTGTTTTTTTACCGGTGGCTTTTCGGGCTTTTCAACTTCCGCATTGCTGATTTTAGGAATAGGTGCCGTTTCAGGATTTTCAACAAGTACGGCTTCTGGTTGTTTTTCCACTGGCTTTTCAACCGGTTGATTTGCTTGTCCGAGCAGTTCAATGAAACTGTTCGCCTCCTCGAGGTTGATCACTCGAAACGCAGGTGTTTCCCAATAGCGTTTTGGCCATCGCACATTTTTGATGAATGCGCTGGACAACAGTGCGACGAGAATCATGAGCAGTGCGTGCTTGCGTGTCACTCGCCACCTCCTTGTTCTTTATGGATGAGAGTACTTGGCCCCGCACGAGTTCCAGGCGGCAAAATCACGTAGCGACCCAGAATTGCTTCACCCTGTTTTTTATTAATCGTCGCAATGGTGTTGCGTGAGTAGATGTATGCATCATTTGCGCTGTTTTCAACGTAGAACACGATGTCAGTTTGTGATCCTTGCGAGGTTTTCTTCGCAAGTTCTGTCAACCACGTTTCAAACCCAGACTTTGTCCACTTCTTTGCGTTTGTGGAGCTGTAGATCCCACTTTGACGCAGATAGAAGTGATAGTCAGGTTCTTTTGGAAGTTTGGCGTAGCGGACAAATTCCTGAACGATGATGTTCCAGTCCTCAAAATCTTTCTGTCGCTTGGCCAATTGTTCCCGCGCAACCTCGATCTCTCCTTCGAGTTGTGAAACACGCGACGCATGATCTTCTTCAATGGATTTGCGTTCTGCTTTGGCTTTGGTTTTAAATGTTTCCATTTGTTTTTCTGCCATCGCGATCTGTTCTTGTTTTGCTTTGAGCTCTTCGTCGATGATGTTTTGCGGTTTGGTGTATACCGCAAGCATCACCATGGCAAAGCACATGTACATGTCCACCATCGAGAACATTGACGCATTCGACCGACGACGTGCGCTAGTCATCTGATTCCTCCGCTTTCACCGTCCAAAGTGTGACGAACTTGATGACTTTTGCGGAGAGAATGCCGTGGAGCCCAGGAATGAATGCGTACAGAAGCGCCGATTTGCTCGCTGCTTCCTGAGACGCTTCCACAAAGTCTGTGAGTCCGACCATGGTTCCGGCCACCCCACACATCGTGCACAGCTCCTCGCACTTGAGCGCTCCATCGTCATCTCCTCGACAGGCGAACCATAGCCCGAGGATCCACGCGCTGGTCGTGAGGTATGGTACAAATCCAAGGTCAGGAAGAATTCCGAGGTACGGAATGTTCACAAACACAAAGTTGTTGAGAACGTACGCAAGAAGTGGAACAATGAACACTCCCGCCCAAACAGGCATTTCGATGCGTTTCATAAATTCAATTCTCCATAAATTGTGAAAGGACTGGCTAATGAGCCTAGCAGTTGGTACTATGATCGTCAATGCTTCTATGCCTACTCTTGCCACAAATAAAAAAGCTTCCTTCGACTATGAGTTTCTCGAAAAATTCGAGGGTGGTTTGAAATTGACCGGTCCAGAGGTGAAGTCGGTGAAGGCAGGGCACATTCAGTTGCAAGGATCGTTTCTCTATTTAAGAAATGGCGAGCTCTGGCTCAAAGGCGCGACGATCTCAAAATACGGCCCCGCTGGTCCACAACCAGGCTACGATCCAGTCCGCGATCGCAAAGTCCTTTTGCATGGACGAGAACTGAAGCGCTTGATCGGAAAAACGCATGAGCAAGGATTGACTTTAGTCCCAATTTCGGTGTACACTCGTACAACTCTCGTAAAACTTGAATTCGTTCTCGCTCGTGGAAAAAAACAATACGAAAAGCGTGAAGCAATCAAGAAACGAGATGTCGAGCGTGAACTTCGCACACGCATGAAAGGGTAAGGGGTTGTCACGGGTTCGATAGGGACAGGACGCCAGATGAGCAAGCCGAGGTCGTAACTATCCTCGTAAATCCTAGTTGCAAAGAAGACAATTGCCAACATCTTCGCGAAGGCTAAGAACATGATCGCTTCTGCGTTCTCTGTTCCAACCTTCTCTCTGGTTGTCGCCTAATAGCAACAACCCATCCGTCCCCTGACGTCCGATAGTGGGATCCGGGTGTCATTTACATCGGGCTGGGTAATATCGTTGCGCGTCCGATATTGCTGAGGAGGCAGGCGTGCACGTCTTGATGGGTTTCGTTCCGCCCTCACCATCAAGCCGTACCTAGGCGGAACTCAGCTTGAAGAAACATCCGGTCGATCGTTCTTACACATGGGTTCAATTCCCATCAACTCCACCAACATAAAAACTTCTGCTTGCAGGAGTTTTTATGTTATACTCCTCTTAACTATGCTCACCCCTGACGGAGGAAATCCTCACACGATTAATGTCTCAACGATGACCTTTGTGAAAGCCGTGCTCATCGTGCTCGCGCTTTGGTTTTTTTGGTACATTCGTGAGATCGTTGCGATGGTTGTCACGGCACTTTTGCTCGCAGCGCTCATCGATCCATTTGCGGATTGGTTTCAAGAGAGAAAAATTCCACGTGGACTCGCGGTCATAATCGTTTACGTTATTCTTGGACTCATTGCGACTCTGGTGATTGTTGCTCTCGTGCCAGTTGTCATCGAGCAGGTGACACAACTGTTCGGATCCGGACCATTTGCTGAAACACTTCAAGACATATTTTTAAGTAACTCAACGTTGTTTGATGTTCAGCGCTTTATTGTTTCTCTTCTCTCTGGTGAAACATCTATCGCAACTCTTTTTTCGCAAATCGGTAGTTTTCTTTCCGGTTTTCTTGCGCTACTCGTTGTGCTCGTTCTCGCATTTTACATGGTTGTTGAAGAAGACACGGCAAAAAAAGTTTTTAAGAATCTCGCCCCGATTGAATACCAACCGTTTCTTGTTCAGCTTCTTACCAAGATCCAAACGAAAATTGGCGCGTGGCTTCGCGGTCAGCTATTACTCGGCCTGATCGTTGGGACCACCTGTTTTATCGGTCTGTCCATCCTCGGGGTAAAATATGCGTTGCTTCTTGGAATTATTGCAGGACTTTTTGAAATTGTTCCGTATGTCGGTCCAACTCTTTCGGTTATTCCTGCCGTGCTGGTCGGTTTTACCCAATCTCTTGTGATGGGTGTTATTGTTCTTCTGATGTACCTCGTTGTACAGCAAGTTGAAAATAATATTCTTGTCCCAAAAATTATGCAAAAAGTGACAGGCCTAAATCCAATCGTTTCCATTGTCGCCCTTCTCGTTGGAATAAAAATCGGCGGCCTTGTCGGAGCCATCCTCTCTATTCCAATCGCCACCATGCTCTCCGTTATCCTCGAAGATTTATTCCGTCTCTCAGATCCCCAACAGCCAACTACCAACTACAAACCTTAACGTATGTTCCACCAACGCCGATCGTTTTATCCATTCATCCTCGCGCTCCTCACGCTTTTGCTTGCCGCGCTTATGATGAAAACTTTGGTGAAACCGTCTTCACCGGCTTCTTCTGTTTCCGAAACAGTTCCCGTGACCGAAGCGGACTATCGACAACAATCACATGATGTTATCGCTCCATTCGTTAGTGCCTATCAATCTGCTCCAACCGACATCGCAAAACTCGTTGCAGTCGAAGATGCACTTTCTGCGCTCACAGACCTGATTGTTATTCCGTCGTTCAAGGAGGTACATTTCAATCTCGCTGTTTCTTTGAGCCTCATTCGAGATGGTTTGCGTAGCGCAGATACATCTCTTCAAACGAGCGGTTATACGAAACTCACAAATCTCATCTCTACGTACCCTTGGTTGATGCAATAAAAAATCATCTGTGTCTCGTATCGAAAAGAATCAACCGATCATGAAGGAAATGGAAGAAATGAAAGGTGAACTGAAAACGGTTGCAAAAGAAGGGAAGCGTGGTCGTCACCGTTTTCGTTCCTGTGGCCTGATTGCCTTGGCAATCATTTTCGCCCTTTCAGCTTTTCTCACCTGGACCGTCGCCTCAACCGGTCTTGTTCAAATTCCTCTTTTAACAAACGTCGCTTTTCATAAATCAACGCTTGACCGTGAAGTCTCCTTAGGTGTTCCATTTAATTCTGCTCTTTCAGAACAAACGATCGCAGGCCAAATTCATCTTTCCGAAGGAACTCTCACGACCTTTCTTCAAGATCAGCTCTCCACACGATCACAAAATTTATTTGAATCAAAAGGAGCTCAAATTCTCCTCACAAAATCAGACGGGATTGAATTGTCTCTTCCAATACGTGATAATGAACTTGGGTCGAGCGTTCTCGTGAAATTTGAGATGGATATTCAAGAAGGGGTGATCACATTGAATTTGTTGAATGGCTCCCTTGGTTCCTGGAACGTTCCAAACGTTTTGCTTCAAGGAGTTCTTGCTCCTTTTCTGACGACAGGGACAACCGAACTGAACACTCTTCTCAAAGATTTTTGCACTCCAACGTCCATCACGCATCAGGAAGGTTCACTCATCCTCATCTGTCGCACATGATCCTCCTCCATCGCATCACTCCGTTTTTTATTGGCCTCTCTGCGGCCCTCGGGTTTGCTGCGATGTTGGTTTTGCACACACAACCTCTTCTCACGATGGGGCTCACGATCCTCGTCGTTGGGTTGTTGCTGACACGACTCGTCGGGTTCGCACCAGGTCAATTTCATTATTGGATGCTCTTCGGTACACCGATGCTTTTTCTCATCTCAAGTGATGGACTCATGCTTTTTTTGGAACGCTCCTTCGCGCAAATCATTCTCGCCGTAACCGTTTCTCTCTTTCTTTTCTTTTTTTCTGAACATGTTTTTTCCTACGTGCATGCTCCTGTCAATTACGAAGCGTACGCCATTGAACATCTCTCACTCGTCTTGAATGTTGCGAGTGTCTTTTTTGTCAGTGTCACGGCGTTTGGAACACGCGTTTTTCTTCCGACGTACGCCCCGATCCCTGCGCTCACAATTCTTTTTTTTCTCATTTCTCTTTTTGTCATGTATGGCACACTTTGGGCAAGTAAAGTCGATCTTCGTCAAGCGCGTTTGTATGCCCTTTGTGGAGCACTCCTGGTGACAGAATTATTTCTCACCGTGACGTACCTCCCAACAGGGTTTTATACAAACGCCGCCCTCATCGCCCTTACGGTTTATCTGTTCGTCGGCTTGACACGCGCGCATTTTGTTGAGAAGCTGTCGCCCTCCATGATTCGTCGTTATGCCCTTACGGCCGTTATTCTCCTTGGCTGTATCTTCGGCACGGCTAAATGGTTATGACTCAAAATCTCTCTCAAATAATTCGCACGATTGTTCTCTCGACGATTCTTGGATTTGGAAGTGGAGTGATCGGAACCGCGCTCACCACAAACGCTCTTTCCGATTACGCCCTGTCTCTTGGTGCTCTTTCTTCTCCTGCGCGACTATCCGAAGAACAACCTCGTTCGCTTCCACAATCGTATTCCGAAGTGATTCGTGAAATTACAGAATCTGTTTTGCCAAGCGTTGCGGAGTTTTATCAGGTGGGATCATTTGAAAAATCCGTTTCTTCCGGAGCGGTTCTTACATCCGACGGATGGATTATGACGATGTTCGAAGTACTTCCGAGCGCATCAAATCTTTCCGTTGTGATTGGAGGAAAAACATATCCTGTTGAAAAACTGGTGAGCGATTCGGCAACGGGAGCTGTTTTTGCAAAAATTAACAGCTCAAATCTCCCTGTTTTTGCCTTTGGAAAAGGGTTTGATCTCACGGCAGGTGATCAACTATTCATCACATCATCTCCACGCACTATTTTTTCTGAATCCGTCGTCGAACTCATTTGGCCAACAGGGGCACAACGTTCTGACGTTCCTGGAAGGCACATCGTGACGGCGAGTGATCGGTTTCATCAACGTGGCGCTCCGGTTGTAAATATTTACGGAGATTTAGTTGGGATTATTGATGGAGCAAACATTGTACCAACCGACACCGTTCTTACAGGATTCAATTCGCTTTTACGTGAAGGGAAAATTTCTCGTCCATCGCTTGGAGTTATTGCGACCGATCTTTCTCGCACGCTCGGTTTAGATAAAACCGTTACAAAAGGTCATACGACGGGTGCGGTACTCATTGGCTTGACATCCATAAAAAAAGGAAGTTCTGCTGCCCTCGCTGGCCTTGTTCCAGGCGACATCATTCTCATGGTCAACAGCACCCCGATTGATTCCACGCATTCCCTCGACGAACTCATCCTCTCGCATAATCCAGGAGACACGATTACTCTTCAAGTCGCTTCGACAGAAGGAGAAAGAGAACTCGTCGTTACTTTATCAACTTTCTGATTTCTTATTTAGAACGATGATTTTATTTAGCATTTAGTATTTTAACCTGTATGTCCACTCCAAACTATTCCTCTATTCTCATGGACCGCTGGAAGGTCATCGTTTCCTTCGGTCTTCTCGGGCTTGTGTTTGCCTTTCTGATTTCTGTTGTTCAACCACTACGCTACTCTTCAACGGTGCGGTTACTTGTTTTACAAAGCGTCGGCACTTCTGTTGATGCCTACACGGCAAGTCGTTCAGAAGAGCGCATCGCTGAAAATTTGTCGACGATCATGTACACGACAACTTTTTTTGATGAGGTGCTGAATGCGGGATTTAGTATCGACGAAAGTTCCTTTCCAGAACAGGATTATCAACGCCGTCGTGAATGGAATAAAACCATCGATGCAACGGTCGCTCGAGGTTCTGGTCTCATGACGATTACGGCATACCATCGTGATGTCGATCAAGCGGAACAAATCGCGCGCGCTGTTAGTTTCGTCCTTACGGAAAAAGCAAGTGAGTTTACCTCTGGCAGCAATGTCGAAGTCAAACTCATCGATTCTCCTCTCAACTCTCGATGGCCTGTCAAACCAAATATCCCCGCGAATGCCTTTTCAGGCTTCGTCTTAGGTGGATTGCTTGGCATGGCCTATGTCGTCACGCAATACAATCGAATTCGTCGAAGACATCAGCTTTCTGTTGACAATTTATAACGTATTCTAGTAACCTGCGCTCAAAACCCTCTCTGAGGGTCGGGACCAGCGTCGTGATGACTCCTCCTTGTCGCGACCGCAAGGCCTGGCTCTCTGAGAGGGTTTTTTTGTTTCAAGCCTTGACTCCTCTCCTTTTTCCGCCAGTGGGGCGGATCTGCCTGCTGGCCGACAAGGAGTTGGTGGGTGGTTATTGCCTGAAAAGCAACGAATTCTGGTTAACTGGGTAAGATAGTCGTGCTCTGGGGTCATCTAGCAGCTCTTGACAGTTTAGGTCTGATATGTTACTGTCTGACCTTAAAAACATTCGCAATACTCGTGATTTCAGGCGGTTCGATGTCTGCCCGGCACATCTCCTCCTTGTGCCAGGACGTGATATCGAACCACCCGAGACCATGGGTAGGAAAAACGATACGAAACTACAAAAAGACTACTAAAATACAAAAACTACTTAAATCTACAAAACATTGTAGCATTTCGTAGCTTACGTAGTTCCGTAGCCTTTTCGTAGTTTCGTATCCTATCTCCTGTCCATGGTCGGAAAGTTCTTTCCAATCAAGGTTCAAATAATCTCAACCCCGGCAACGGGGTGACGAGACGCGCGGGAAACAGGTCCCGCACGTTTTACCACCCCGGCGTAGCCGGAAAACAAGGAGTTCACCATGCGAGCAATCGCAATTTCGATCCCCGTTTCCAAGGAGAACAAGATGAACCGAGTGATGGCCATTTTCGGCCTTTCGATGATTGCGCTGTGGAGTGCATCGGTCGAGGCGGCTCCCAAGGCCCAGCCTGAGCCGATCGCGTGCGTCGAGGACGTGACTGCGGCAACGCCGGTCACGGCCGATTGTATCGATCTCGATGGGGACAAGTTCCCCTCGAATGCGGCGGATGAGACGTTGCGGGACGTGGTCGATGATCCGTCTGTCAACGTGTTCGCTCGGTTCGCCTACCCTGGCGCTCCGATCGCCATCGGCGACGGGCTCGATACGGATCAGGATGGGTCGGACGATGATTCCGAGTGGGCGGAAATGGTCGAGGCCGCGGGCGGTGAAGACAGCCCGGGTTGGACGAAGCTTGAGGCGATTGTCACTCTTTGTCTTCAAGACAAGAACGAAGCGACCTACGGACTGACCTTCGCATGGGCGGTCGACAAGGGTGTTCACACCTGCGTCAACTTGCCTGCGGGTGCCAAGTTCGACAGTGTCGCAGGTGTTCAGCTCCGGCCGATCGTGGTCGAAGAGCGACGTCGCATCGCGGCTGACAAGGCCACGAAGGCGCAGGCCGAGCAGTCGGTTGCGGCACTGCAGGCAGAGATCGGCAGTCCGGGCAAGAAGTGCCCGCCGGTCGAGAAGCCGGTGATCGAAGGCCAGGAGCCAGGTGAGGAAACGAGCTCCGTCGTTCTCGACGTCTGCGTGGACGAACCGGCAACGGGTCTCTACGGGTCGATCGCCAGCGCCGAACAGCGGTTGGCGACGGCGAACGCGGCAGATCGTGCGGCGATCAAGCAGGAGATTGCCGACTACAAGGTCGAGCAGAAGAAGATCACGGACGAGCTCGATCGTCGTGTTGACGCCATCGCGCGTCGTCAACGGGAGAGTGAGGAGAACGGTCTCGTCTTCCTCGTCGGCGCTGAAGTCGGTGTGGTCGGGCAGCGTCAGTTGCTCGCGAGCGAAGATGGACCGGTCATCCGTGAGGGTGTCGCGTCCAATCTGGGCATCACCGTCGTTCAGGGCTTCCAGCTCTCGGGCGGGAACAGCATCCTGATCGATCTCGGTGCAGGGCTTGGTTCGACCGGTACGTCGGCAGGTGCGAAGCCTGTGACGTCGGCACGAGCAGCCGTGGTGTTCGAGAAGGAAGTGAATGGTACCAGGATCAACATCGGTGGTGGACCTCTTGTGCTCATCAACGCAGTGGGTGACCCGGTTGCCCCTGACGCGACCGGAACGGTCTTTGGCGCAGAGCTCCGCGGTTCGCTGCGGTTGCCGAGCAAGAACGATCGTGTCTGCCACAAGGTGACGTCTCGTGGCTTGGTCGGAGTTGAAGGCTACGGCTTCAACGACTTCCGCGACTCCGGTGCGTACGTCGGACTCTCTGTCGGCCTCGAAACTGGCATCTGCCCGATCGTCAACTAGACCCGAGTGGTCTCTCTGACCTCATCAGTGCGAAAGCATAGATGAGGTCACTTTTTTTCGTAACCACCCTTGACATTTCGGTGTACCTTTGCTACAGTCCTATCTTCCCAAAACTAGCGCATGGTGCGTCGGGAGTAGGGTTGGACTTTTTCAGGAGACAGATCATGATTCTTTTCACCATTCTTGCCTGTGGGCCGAGCTGGCCCGTCGTCGAAGACGAGCCTTGCAACTGTGATACCGGGTCGGTCACCGACACGGGCGACACGTCTGCGGACGCTGATACGGATTCCGACACCGATTCCGACACGGACTCGGACAGTGATTCCGATACCGATGTGGACACCGATTCCGACACCGATTCCGACTCAGACACCGACAGCGGTTCTGAGACGGGCGACAGTGGTGGTGACACCGCGGTCGAGGATACGGGTTCCGGCGACACGGCCGAGGACACCGGGGTCGAAGACACAGGTGAAGAGCCTGTCGTCGATGCGTGGGAAGGATACATCTCGATTTCCGGATCACAGGTGTGTCTCTCTTCGAGTGGCTTCGAGTCTCCGTACAACTCGGCTTCGGCCTACGTGGTCGGATACGGTGGAGCGCTCGACTGGACCATCCAGTCCGATCTCGAAATCACGCCAGCGAGCAGCGAGTTCTGCATCGAGACGGCCGATTGGGCGCTCGATGAGTACATCCTCACCCTCGTCTCGTCACTGCAGAGTGACGGGTCTGCCACGACTTCGTATGCGAATACGGGTGACTGGTGGAACAACGACGTGTTCTGCAACGATACGGATTCGGCCACGGCCGCCGCGTACTGCCAGTCGCAAGGCTGGGTGGACGAGGATGGTGATGGCGACCTCGACTACGAGAACTTCCTCGTGGCGTTCACGAAGGACATGACGGGCCTGGCCCCTTCGGGTGACGGTTCGTAGCACAAAACAACACTTTCCCAGCGTCTGGGGAGGTGCTAGGAAAAGCGGAGGACGATCGAAAAAACCGAATCCTGCTGGCCGCGTTCCCCAATGCGCCCAGTCCACTTGGCTCCCCAGATCTGGGACCCGAGGAACCGCTTCCTAGCGCTCCTCGCGGCCACCCGGTCTCGAGGAGCTCTTTTTTATTTGTCGTTTTGTGTTCTTTCTGCTATCATCCCCCAGTTATGCCACTTTTTTCTGATCAAATTATTCGTGCGATCGCAACAGCGGAGTCCTATCGCCGTGGTAAGCAGTACGTTGCCGATGGTGCGGTTGAAAATGTGTCCGTCACCCGTGATATGCGAGGTGATATTTTGGTTGAAGGGAAGGTGTATGGATCGGTACGTTATGACACATCTATTACGGTTGCGGCAGATGGTTCAGAGGTCATCAACTACAATTGCGATTGTCCGTACTCGCAGGAAGGTGCTTGCAAACATGTGGTTGCGCTTGGAATTGTCGGCGCTCGTCGATCTGTTGTTGCAGCTGAAAAGTCCGTTTCTAAAGCGATCGATGACCCGCGTTTGCTTGAGGTGCTTCGTAAATACGCAGACGAGCATGGAAAGAAATTATCGGATAAAGAATTGCGTGACGTGGCGACTCGTCTTGATAGTCTCATGGTTCATCGCGGCCCAGCGGAACTTCCACCTCGTCGTCCGGATCCGATCTATCATGAACTCGATGACATCTCGTTATCGTTTCACTATGATAAACCGCACGACATGATTCGTGTTGAAGCAATTGCGTACTACGGCCCGGTCTTGATGCCTATTTGTGGATTCGATCAAATAAACGAAACGGATGATATTCATGTTTCTGATCGAGACATGATTCAAGAACGTGCGGCAGGATATGCGCTACAAATGTATGGCTTTCGTCCGACACGGGATGCCGGAATTTATCTGTTGGAAGGGTTGGGTGCGCGGCGGTTTATTTTAGAAGGACTGCTTGCGCTCGATGAGAAATACACGATTCGAGTGACAAAAGAATTTGATGCGATTTCTCGTCCAAAAAAAGTGCGTGCAACGAGTGATTGGAATTTTGGTGGGGAAGCGAAGGAAAATTGGTTTGAATTTTCTGTGAATTGGAAAGCGGAAGGTCGAGCACTGACACCTGATGAGATTGAACAGTTGGCGTATGGATATGGTGGTGGATTGCGTGATGAAGAAGGATCGTTTTTGGAAATTGAAAATGTTGATGCGCTAAAGCGATATGTAAAAACGGTTCGTGGAGTCGATCAAAAACAGATTGGAAAGAAAAACGCTGTTTCGCTCATCCGTGCATTTGAACTCGCAACACTCGCAGAAGAAACCGAAGGGGCACGCATTGAGCAAACCGAGTCGGCCGTGTCCGCGTTTTTGCGCGATGCGAAAGCAGGGAAGCTCATCACTGCGCCAAAGATTCCATCTTCCTTTAAAAAAGTGCTTCGTCCATACCAAGCTGACGGTGTTGCATGGGCATTGTTTTTGCGTCGTTACGGCTTTGGCGGTGTTCTCGCCGACGACATGGGTCTTGGTAAAACACTCCAAGCGCTCACAATTTTATCCACCGAACGCCCGAAAGGTTCCGGTCCATCTCTTGTCATTTGTCCGAAAACATTGATTTCAACCTGGGTCGCCGAAGCAAAACGTTTCGCTCCAGATATGAAAGTCCTCGCAATTGAAGGTTCACAAAAAGAACGCGCTTCCATATTATATTCCCTGAGCGAGCAGAGCGAGTCGAAAGGTCAATGTCCTGATCTTCTCATCACTTCCTACTCACTCTTTCAACGCGACGTAAAACTCTATCGTGAAATTCAACTGTACTACGCTATTCTCGACGAAGCGCAGTATGTCAAAAATTCTAAAACAACAACCGCCGTCGCCGTCAAAACACTCAACGCAAAACATCGTCTCGCCCTCACCGGAACTCCGCTTGAAAATGGCGTGCACGAACTTTGGTCGTTGTTTGATTTTTTGATGCCGGGATTGCTTCTTGATCATCGAGAATTTCGAGAAGAGTTTGAACGTCCGATTCGAGAGTTTAATGACAACGACGCGCTCGCGAGATTAAAACGCCGCGTGCAACCGTTTTTGTTGCGTCGTACAAAAGAAACAGTTGCGCCAGAACTTCCTCCGCGTGTCGAACAAAATGATTGGTGCGAGATGACGCCGACGCAAGTATCTTTGTATGCGGATGTTCTCGCGTCGACACGTAGAGATGTGTTTGATGCAGTAGAGAAAAAAGGATTCAATCGATCGCGTATTGAAATATTGGCCGCGCTCACAAAGTTGCGTCAGGTTTGTGATCATCCCGTGCTCGTTGATAAAAAAATTGGACGTGGGGAAGATCTCAGTGGAAAAATGGCGTACGCGCTTGAACTCGTGCGAGAAGCGGTGGACGGTGGACACAAGATTTTGTTGTTTAGTCAGTTTACATCCATGCTCGATATTTTGCGTGAAGGACTCGATAAGATGAAAATTGGACATGTGACAATTGAAGGGAAGACGCGAGACCGCGCGGCGGCAGTGCAGCAATTTCGTGAAGACAAAAATACGCCGGTATTTTTGCTTTCACTGCGCGCCGCTGGAACAGGGTTGACATTGACGGAAGCTGACACGGTCGTCATGTACGATCCATGGTGGAATCCGATGGTGGAACGTCAAGCAATGGATCGTGCACATCGGATTGGGCAAACCAAGTCTGTGAATGTTCACAAGCTTGTCACAAAGGGGACGGTTGAGGAAAAAGTGCTTGCTTTGCAGGAAAAGAAAAAGGCCGTGTTTGACGCAGTTGTGTCAGAGAATACAGACGGGCTAAAAGGGCTTACGTGGGAGGATGTGCGAGGAATGTTTGATGGCTAATCTAAGCGCAATTTTAACATGGCGGGCTTGACAAACCCGTCATTTTGTGATATCTTGGCTTCTTCGTAATGAGGTCGGAAATTGATTGGAATGACAACCATTCTCGCCAGTTTCCGGCCGCATTCCGCGGTCTTTTTCTCAACAACGGCTACAGAGCCACAATGGTGGTAATCCCACCAAAGGAGCGCATCATGCGTTCGATTTTCCCTGGTCTTGGTCTCATTGGTTTGGTTGCGTGCAACCCGAGTTTCCCCGTCCCCGAAGCGGTCGACACCGGCGTCGATCAGATCGACGACACGGGTTCGGACTCGGAAACGGATACGGCGAGCGATTCGGATACCGCCATCGATTCCGATAGCGATTCGGACACGGATACTGGTGCAGACACCGATTCGGGTTCGGACAGCGACACCGCCGTCGACAGCGACAGCGGTTCGGATACGGATACGGGCGGCGAGTCCGATGCGGACACCGACTCGGATTCCGACACCGATACGGACACCGATACGGACACCGACACGGATTCGGACACGGACACGGACACCGACTCGGATTCGGACACGGATACCGACACGGACACCGATGCCGACTCCGACAGCGATTCGGATGCGGACAGTGACTCGGATTCCGACGTGGATACGGGCAGCGCGAGCTGTACCGATGCGGATTCGGACGGGTACTGTTCCGAAGCCACTGGCGGCGATGATTGCAATGACTTCGCGTCGGCGGTCAGTCCGGGTGCGAGCGAAGTGCTCGACAACTCCGTGGACGAAAACTGTGACGGCGTGGTCGAAGTGACCGAAGTCGTCGAGGATACCGGATCCGATGTGGATACGGGTTCCGCGGACACCGGGTCGGAAGACACCGGGTCCGTCGTGGACACGGGTGGTGTCGATACTGGCGGTTCCGATTCGGACACCGGCGAAGTCGTGGATACGGGTTCGGTCGAGGATACCGGTGAGGTCAGCGAAAGCTGTACCGACGCCGACTCCGACGGCTGGTGCTCGAGCGCAACTGGCGGCGATGACTGCGATGACTCGGATGCGAGCATCAGTCCGTCGGCGATCGAAATCGCCGATGATGGTATCGATCAGGACTGCTCGGGTGCCGATTCGGTCACCCCAGAAACCGACGCGGACAGCGATGGTTTCGGTGAGTCCGAGGATTGCGACGACAGCGATGCCTCGGTCAACCCGAGCGCTGAGGATCCTTGTGACGATGGAATCGACCAGGACTGTAGCGATCTCGACGGTCCTGCGGAGGACGAGACGGTCTACTACTACTGGACCGACGCGGACGAGGATGGTTACGGAGATGACGACATTTCGCCATGGTACAACACCACCTCCTGTGGTCGTTCCGAAGATGAGTGGCACGACAATTTCGTCGACAACGCGGACGACTGCGACGACAGCGATGCGTCGATTTACCCCGGCGCGAGCGAAATCGCGGACAACGGCGTGGACGAGGACTGCGACGGAGCGGACGAGGTTTCACCAGAAACCGACGCCGACAGCGATGGTTACGGCGAGAGCACCGACTGCGACGATTCCGATCCGGACATCAACCCGGGTGAGACGGACGTCGCGGGTGACGGCATCGACCAGGACTGCGATGGCTCGGACGCAAGTCTCGAGTCCCTGCAGGACGAAGCGGTGTGCGAAGACGGAGCAGTCGCGTGCTACGCCGATGTGGACGAGGATGGAGAATTCGAAACCATCCTGATGGCGGGCGGAGGTGACGATGGCGACGGTGGAAACATCTGGCTCTCGACCTCACGCGAGTACGAGGACGCCGACGTATACGAGACGGCAGGGTCGTGTGGGTTTGCTGGAACGACGGTCAGCGTCAACAGCGAAGGGTACTACGTCCTGTCATTCGACGGAAAGTCGGACTGCTCGACGTTGCTCACCCTGACCCAGGCCAGCGAGACGTACTGGTGGCAGAACCTCGCGTTCTGTACCACGTCCGCACTCGATCCGCAGGGGATGTGTTACAACACCCGCGGAAGCGACTACCTGCTCTACGCCGACTGGTACGAGTCGGGCACTGGCGGTCTCCAGTTCTAGAGGCCAAACGTAAACCCGTGTGAGTGGACAAATGCAGCGATGCAAATGCCCACTCACACGGGTCGTTTTTATTAAACCACATCACCACATCACCACATCACCACATCACCACATCATCACATCATCACATCACCCACTGAAGAATATTCACTAGAACCATCTTGACGCATATGCTTCAACTTGGTTCGTTTGTTTTTGTGATTAAGATATGTGTGAAAAAGAAGGCGTTTGGTGGATTTTGCGTTGTATTAAACTTCGTCAAGATGCATACTTTTCACCACCGATTCACACACCTCATTAAAGAACCATCTTGACGCATATGCTTCAACTTGGTTCCTCGTGTGATATGCTATTTTTATATGGCGAAGAAAAAACTAGTGACGTCTCGTAATAAAAAAGAGATTACGCATGGATCAGCTATTGCGGGAGTTCTTGATGTACTGCTGACAGATTTTGAAACACTTACATGGGTTCTTGGTCATCAGTCAGAATATAAACATGCCGTGTTAAGTGGATTGTCACCAACGGAATGGCAAGCGATTCAAGAAGAAAAACGGAATCGGCGCGCGATACAAATGCTCAAAAAACGAAAGGTGTTGGAAGAGCATACTCGTGGGGAACAACTTGTTGTACAACTTTCTTGCGATGCGATTGTTGCATCATTAAAAAAAAGAATTTCGTTAAATCAGAAAGCGCTCACGAAAGATGCTTGGTGTCTTGTCTTATTTGATTTTCCAGTTGGCTCAGGAACTGCACGCCAGTTCTGGCGGCGATTTTTGAAGATGTCAGGATTTACACAAATTCAATTGAGTGTTTGGGGAACACGTTGTGATGTTGCCAAAGATCTACAGCTTCTCGTAAAAATTCTTGGTGTCAGTGACTGGGTAAAAATTTACATTGGATCTGAACCGATGAAATAGTCCAGTGGAAGTTTTACCGTTCTCATAGAACAAAATATGAAAGAACCAAGTTGAAGCATATGCGTCAAGATGGTTCGTTTAGTTTTGCGATGGTAAGGATGTATGAAGAGGGAGTGGGAAAGGGGTTTTGTTGTGGATTTATTGGGAAATTTGGGTTTGTTTTTCTGTTCTATCCGTTTCTATTGACAGAAGTCAGGAAAAATGGTAACAATATGCCTTGTCTTGGGGTATATTTTGCTGACAAAATAAAAGGTTTGTGTTCTGATAGGAGAGGAAATCAGGGCATGATTCTTTCAACAAACCGCTGCGACCCCCTGTTCGCGGCATTCATCAATGGAGGTTGCCATGCGGCGACTGATTATCTTGGCTGCCGCTCTTTTCTGCGGCTGTGACTACGATTGGGACGGAAAGACTGGTTCGGCTGACTGCGATCCTCACTCCGCGCTGAACGAGTGTGGGGTGTCGGGTGACGCTGACGCCGATGCGGATGCTGATGCAGACGCGGATGCCGATGCGGACACAGATACGGACACCAGTGAGACTGGCGACACGGGTGAACCGGTCGACACGTCTGACACGGGTGAAACTGGCGACACTGCCGACACGGGTGTGCCGTGCGAGGAGCTCACCTGGTACCGTGACGCGGATGCCGACGGGTTTGGCAACGCGGCGCTCTCGGTTACCGAGTGTGAGCCGCCGCCCGATGGGTACGTGGCCGACTCGACGGACTGCAACGACGACGATGCCACGGTTTACCCTGGGGCGCCCGAAGCGTGTGACGGTCTCGACAACGACTGCGATGCCGATGGCACGATCGACGAGAATGTCGGTGAGACCTGGTACAACGATGCGGATGACGATGGGTTCGGAAATCCGGACGAGTCGGTCGACGTGATCTGTGATGGTGCATCCGACTGGCTCGTGGACAACGGCGATGACTGCGACGACAGCAACATCGACGTGAATCCCGATGCCGACGAGTACTGCGACGAGGTCGACAACGATTGCGACGGTACGGTCGACAACGACGACGCGCTCGACGCGGAGACCTTCTTCGTGGACACCGACGGTGACGGATTCGGAGACATCTCCGAAACGACGACCGCCTGCGAAGTGCCGAGTGGATTCGCGTCCAACGCGACCGACTGCGACGACAGCGCCGCGGCGGTGAGTCCGGACGGAGTCGAGTCCTGCAACGGAATCGACGACAACTGCGACACGATCGTCGACGAGACGAGCGCGGTCGATGCGAGCACCTGGTACACGGACGCGGACAGCGACGGGTTCGGGGATTCCTCCTCGAGCACGCCTGCCTGCAGTCAACCTTCGGGATACGTCTCGGACGCGACCGACTGCGATGACGCATCTTCGGATTCCTATCCGGGTGCGGCAGAATCGTGTGACGGAGCGGACAACGACTGCGATGGTGTGACCGATGAGTCGGACTCCAGCGATGTCGGGACGTGGTACTACGATGCCGATGGCGATGGCTACGGCGATGCGGGCGTGACGTTCTCGTCTTGCTCCGCTCCGGCCGGCTACGTCTCTGACGCGACCGACTGCGACGACTCGGACAGCGCGGTCAATCCGGGCGCGAGCGAAGTCTGCAACGAGGTCGACGACAACTGCGACGGCGCGACCGACGGAAGCGATTCTGCGGATGCCACCTACTGGGTGGTCGATGCAGATGGGGACGGGTATGGAGATGACAACCTGTCGTCAGCCCAGCTCTCGTGTGATCAGCCGGTCGGGTACGTAGACAACACCGACGACTGCGACGACAGCGATTCGTCTGTCAGCCCGGATGCAACCGAAGTCGATGATGACCTCCTCGACAACGACTGCGACGGTACGGTGGATTCCTCCGGCATCTTCTGCTGTGAGGACAACGACGGAGACGGCTACGGCAGTCCCGATGCCTGTGTCTACGACGACGACTCGGTCTGTGACGTTGGCTACGTCGAAGGGGATGGTGACTGTGACGGAACTCTCGATAGCGACGAGGATCCGGACAGCAACGTCACGATCAACCCAGGAGCCGATGATCCGTTGTCGGACGACGGGGTCGACTACAACTGCGACGGGCTCGACTAGCCTTTTCGCCTCTTTCCCCAGCAAAACGAGAGTTTTGCTGGGGGATTTTTCTTTTTCTGGTTAGGAGCGTTTGACAAATATTGAGCAATACTGTACAAATCCCCCTCTCGTGCAAGAAACATCCGGAATTCGCTGGGTAATCAAACACGTGAGAAACGCGCACCTGGAGCTACCATGCGCTTGTTCCTTCTCTCGTCTCTCCTCCTCTCGGCTTGCGAGGCAAGCTTCCCTGAAACCAGCCAGTCGTCGAATGACGATTTGGCCATCGAACTCGTTTCCCGAGGAACCGGTGCCGACAACGACGGCGACGGGTACGGCGAAACGGTCGATTGCGACGACACCGACGAAGATGTCAATCCCGGCGAAGACGAGCTCTGCGCCAACGGGATCGATGACGACTGCGACGATCTGATCGACGACGCGGACGGGAGCGCCAATCGTGGCGACTACTGCTACGACGGCGACCAGGACGGCTGGTGCGAGGACTATGATGGTGACGGCGAGATCGGTGACGGCGACATCGCACTCTTGTGCGATTCGTCCGACAGCAACGCCGAGATCATCGCGGACCAGACCGGTGGTTCCTCCGACAACGTGAGCAACTACATCGAGGTCGTGTACGGCTCTGCGCCGGACTACGACTTCCCCGAAGCCGACTGCGACGACGAGGATGTCAACACGTATCCGGATGCGCCGGAAGTGTGCGACGGGGCCGACAACGACTGCGACGCGAGCACGGTCTCCGACGAGTCGAGTCTGATGGACTGGTTCTACGCCGATACGGATTCCGACGGCTATGGTGACGCAACCATGAGTGAGTTCGTCTGCGAGGCGTCGACTGGCTATGTGTCGGACGACACAGATTGCGACGATGGCAACATCGACGTCAACCCGGGTGCCAGTGAGTCGTGCAACGAGGTCGACGACAACTGCGACGGCTCGACTGACGAAGGTGTCACGAGCACGTTCTACGCCGACGCGGACTCCGACGGATACGGTGACGCGTCGATGTCGGAAGATGCCTGTTCGGCTTCCGCCGGTTACGTTTCGGACAACACCGACTGCGACGACATCAATGCCGCGCGCAACCCCGGTGCGACCGAAGTCTGCGACATGGACGACACGGACGAAGACTGTGACGGGCTCGCCGACGATTTCGATCCGGAAGGGGATGCCTCTGGCATGACCAACTGGTACACCGACTTCGACGTCGACGGCTACGCAGGAACGTTCTCGATGACGTCGTGCGACGACATGACCGGCCTTCTCTCGGAAACGAGCGACGACTGCGATGACAGCGATGCGTCGATCAACCCGAGTGCTGAGGAAGTGTGCGACGGAGTCGACAACGACTGCGACGCGTCGACCGACGACGAGACCACTTGGTACCATGATCTCGATGGAGACTTGTACGGCAATGCGGCAGACAGCTTCCTGAGCTGTACGGCTCCGAGCGGGTACGTCTCGAACAGCGACGACTGTGACGATACCGACGCAGACGTGAATCCCGACGCGACCGAGATGAACGACGGAGTCGACAACGACTGCGACGGTCTCACGGATAGCGACGACGATTCGCTTGTCTGCTACATCGAGCTTGCACTCAGTGTCGGCTCGGCGTACACGATCAGCGAGTTCAATGTCACGGTGTCGAACAATTCGGCGCTTGATGGCGATTTCCACACGTCGGCGCCTTCTGGTGTCACGTATTCCGAGACGACTGGTTCGGAAGGAACTCGCGCGATCGCGGAGTTCGAGGCCTGTCTGGGTGTGACGGACATCGTTACGGTGGACGTCGAGTACACGGATGGTTCGCAGAGTGTCGCACTCGACGGCACCACGATTGGTGGACTTGTCGGGTATCAGGACGTGGACTCGCTGCTCGTTCAGAGCGGCACCACCGACCTCGGCGACGGCTACGGCGCGTTCGAAGCCACCAACCCCTAGCGGAACTTCTCTCGGCAGCACCACACGAATGTGTGTGTGACTGCCGATTTTTTGTTATACTAAAACGACTATGCGCCTTCCCGCGTTCATTTTCGTTCTCGCGCTTCTTGTCACGACGCAATTTTTCTTTTCAACACTTGGCGTTCTCGCCATTCTTTTGTCGACTGCCTTCATCGCGATCACGGTGTACCGCCCACTTCTCACTCTTGCATTTCTCGCGGTCTATCTTCCGTTCGAAACGATCATCCTCAAATTTACCCCGGACGAAATTTACGTGTTTGCGCGATTTTTTTCTGAGGGACTCATCTATCTTCTTGGTGCAATCGTCGTGTGGAGAGTTCTTGCAGGCGTAACGAAACCACGTTCGACTTCACTCGATCTGCCGTTTATTTTGTTTTGTATTATTTTGGTTTCATCCGCGATTATTAATGCGGTTCCGCCGTCTGTCGCGATTTTGGGGATGCGGCAGATTATTCGTTTCATCCTCGTCTTTTTTATCGTCATCTATCTCAAACCCGATCGTGAGTATGTGAAGCGACTTACGTTTATCATGCTCGGCGTGGTCGGATTCGAATCTCTTCTTGGCATCACTCAATCGTTTGTTGGAACACCGCTCGACGAAATTCTTATTCCATCTGACACGCGTTCTTTTGGCGAACTCACCCTTACGGGAGGCGTTACACAATTTTGGGACCCAGGATCTCGTATTTTTGCCACACTCGGCCGGTACGATCGACTCGGAAATTTTCTGTATTTCTTTTTGCTCATTGGGGTTGGAATGTACTACCAACTTAGATCATCCGCACAGACGATCGCGAAACGTCACATCACCTGGCGACATGATATTTTCGCCCTGTTCGGACTCGGTATCCCCGCACTTGTTCTCACGTATTCCCGCGCTTCATGGTTTGCCTTTCTGCTCGGTGTCGTTTTTATCGGCATTTACCTCCATCGCGATCGTCGCATTACGATTGCGATTGTGAGCTTCGTCGCGTTTGCAGGCCTTTACCTTGGTGTCACTGGCCTTAACGTCCGTTTCATCACCGAGGCTCCTGGTCAGACACTCGTTGAACGTTTTTACGAAGCGTTTAGTTATGCCAGATGGCGTGGTGAATATTATGGTCTCGGGAGACTATTCTGGATGGTTCAGACGCCATTAACCGTGATTCCCGCATCCCCCTTATTTGGTTTTGGCCCAGGCCAATTCGGTGGAGGAGCCGTTGCAGCACTCGGGAACACAAAAGTCTACGAGCAACTCGGATTGCCGTTTGGAGTTTTCGGAACCGAGGGAATCATCGACAACAACTGGTTTTCCCTTTGGGGAGAAACAGGCACGCTCGGCATGATATTTTTTCTGTGGGTGTATATCGCGTTGTTTCGAGAATGTCTACGTGTCTATCGCCGAAGCGATGATCCGTTCGTCCGCGCACTCGCGTCAGGAGTGGCGGCTGCGATGATTGGAATTGCCTTGAACGCGTTTCTGTCGACGGTGTTTGAGATCAGAACGCTTGCGTTCTATCTCTGGCTGTACGGCGGGTTTGTCGTTGTTTTATCAGACCAGCACCGACCTCGACCTCCCTCCATGCAAAGGAGGGATTAGAGGGAGGTAACGTCTCCGAAAGTTAAATCCTGTGTTGTATGCATACGATTCATAATCCAATTAACTCATTGGATTATCGACGAAAACTTCGACGTGAATCTACTCCCGCAGAAATTCTTCTCTGGTCACGGCTTCGCGATAAACGTCTTGAAGGATTCAAGTTTCGTCGACAACACGGAATCGGTCCATACATTGCGGATTTTTACTCGGTTGAACTCGGTCTCGTTGTGGAAGTGGATGGTGATAGTCATTTTTCTTTGGAAGCAAAATTATATGATGAACGACGAACAAAATATTTTCAAAAACATCGTATTGCTGTTTTACGAGTTACGAATTTGGACGTAGTTCGTAACATTGATGGAGTGTTGCAGATGTTGATTGAATGGATTGAAGATAATTTAAAAAACATGTTACTTAACAATATTACCCCCTCCTAGCTCCCCCTTTGCAAGGGGGAGGGAACTGAGGCGGGGCGAGGGAGAGAAAAAAAGCCTATGCGTATCTTGCAAGCCAACAAATTTTACTTCATGAAAGGCGGGGCTGAGCGATACGTGCTTGATCTGTCCGCTTGGTTAGAATTGCAAGGTCATGATGTGATCCCTTTTGCGATGCAGCATCCAGATAACTTTCCATCACAATACTCAGAATTTTTTCCGTCGTTCATGCAAACAGAATCCGTTCGTTTTCCCAGGGACTTTAGTCCCGTCGGACTGCGGACGTTTGTACAAATGTTTTATTCGTCTGAAGCAAAACGAAAAATGTCGCAACTTATCGAAGCGACAGGTCCAGACATTGCTCACATTCATAATATTTACACCCAACTTTCTCCATCGATCCTCGATGCACTACACGATCGACGAATTCCAACCATCATGACCGTCCATGATCATCATCTTATTTCGCCGCAATACAACATTTGGGCCGAAGGATGCGGTCCCGATTATTCTCGCATAGGACTCATGAGAGGAACGCTTTCTAAATTTCACAAAAATTCTTACGCGGCAACGTTCGCACAAATCGCGGCGTTTAAATATCACTATCATCGTGGGTCTTATCGCAATCGAGTGAATTTGTTTTTGACACCATCCGATTACATGCGTGGCAAATTAGTTGCCGGAGGTTTTCCAGAAGAAAAAATCCG